>JBDKLQ010000071.1:0-5387 GCA_039795555.1 Actinomycetota bacterium | reverse complement strand
AAACCAAAAGTAAAAGTTACGGCGCTTTTAATGTTAGCCGAAAATGCATTATCTGGAACATCGCAACGACCAAGTGATGTTATTACTCAATATGGTGGCAAAACAGTTGAAATAATTAATACGGATGCCGAAGGCAGACTGGTGCTGGCAGATGGTTTGGCTTATGCAGATTTAAATTTGGCGCCAGATTATTTAATTGATATTGCGACATTAACTGGATCGGCAACTTTGGGTTTAAGTCGGCACGTAGGTGCGATGTATACGCGGGATGAAAAATTGGCGAATCAATTATTGAAAATTGGCGAAGAGTGCGGTGATCGGATTTGGCATATGCCACTTGTTGATGATTACAAAGTTGCCCTACGAAGCAATGTGGCGGATTTAAACCACACTGCAGATGCTATTGATTTTGGTGGCGGTTCTATTACCGCAGCACTTTTCTTAGAAGAGTTTGTTGGTAAACGCAAATGGGCGCACTTGGATATTGCGGGACCAGCTAGATCTGAAACAGATTCGGGTGAGCATCCAAAAGGCGGAACTGGTTTTGGTGTTAGATTACTTTTGGAATGGATAATGAGTATTAAATGAAAACCGACCAGGCCTCATTTTCGGACAATTTCATTACTGAAGATATCAATCAGCAAGCCGCCAGAGCTCGGGGGGTTGAAATTGGCACTTACGACTGCACACCTGGTTCGGGTGCGTTTTTGAAATACCTCGCCGAATTAATTTCAGCTCAGGCAATTGTTGAAATTGGAACCGGTTCAGGAGTTGGAACTCTTTGGCTCACCAAAGGAATGATTAATTCTGGTGTGATCACCACTATTGACGAAGAAATCCAACATACTCAAATAGCTAGAGAAGCTATGTTGGATGCTGACATTTCTCCTTCTAATTATCGGTTAATCACAAACTCTCCTTTAGAAGTTATGCGCAAGTTAGCGGATCGTGCTTATGATTTACTTGTTATCAGGAGTAATTCTGAAGATATTCTTGATTTAATTGACGAAACGCATCGGATTTTGCGTACAGGTGGCGTATTAGCAATTGATCGCTATTTTGGTGGCGGGAAAGTTAGCGATCCAGCACAGCGCGATGAAAAAAGCGTTGCGCTCCGCGATGCTGGAAAATCTTTGAGAATGAATTCTGAAATTTGGTCCATTACGCTAAATCCAATTGGCGATGGTGTCTTGGCTGCGACAAAGCTGTAAAGTACTTTTATGTTTTTCGATGTTGGCGCCGGTGAATTCATAGGGTTAGCTATTTTGGCGCTCATCTTGGTTGGGCCGGATCGCTTACCAAATTTGGCGATTGAAGCAGCGAAAATAATTCGAAAAGTTAAGTCTTTTGCTCAAAATACAACATCTGAAATTAAAAATAATTTAGGCCCAGGATTTGAAGATTTACAACCGACTGATTTGCACCCGAAAAATTTTATTAAACGTCAATTAAATGAAGCAATGGATGAATTAGATCGCCCTAAAGTAAAACCAAAAATTGACCCAGACTTATTGTAAAAATATATGAGTAAATTATTGGAAAAACTTTCGACTGTTATTGACCCTGAATTGCGCCGCCCAATTACCGAATTAGAGATGGTTGAGTCGGCTGAAATTTTTGGGAACACCGCAAAAGTAAAAGTTTTACTTACAATCGCAACTTGCCCGATGCAAGATCGACTTCGCGCTGATATCGAAGGCGCACTAAGTGAGCTAGCCGAAGTGGCAAAAATTGAATTGACCTTCGGGGTAATGAATGAATCACAGCGCAATCGCGTTAAAGAAATTGTTCGTGGCGGGCGAGATCCAGAAATTCCTTTTGCCAGGCCTGATTCTTTAACAAGAGTTATTGGAGTTTCCTCCGGTAAAGGCGGCGTCGGTAAATCATCGTTAACTGTTAATTTGGCACTTGCGGTTGCAGCGAAAGGTTTACGTGTTGGAATATTAGATGGCGACGTTTATGGCCACTCAATACCAAGATTGCTTGGCTTAATTGGTCAGCGGCCTACCGCTATTGATCAGTTGTTTATTCCACTCGAGGGTTACGGAATAAAAACTGTCTCAATGGAAATGTTTAAACCTGATCGCTCCGATGCAGTTGCATATCGGGGACCGCTACTGCACCGCGTTCTTCAACAGCTATTAACTGATGCTTATTGGGGAGATTTGGATTTCTTGTTTATAGATCTACCACCCGGAACTGGGGATTTAGCAATCTCGCTTGGACAACTTATTCCTAATTCTGAAATGTTAGTTGTAACAACGCCACAAATTGCTGCCGCCGAAGTTGCAGAACGCACTGGGCGAATTGCTTACCAAATGAAACAACCGGTAATTGGGGTTATTGAAAATATGTCAGATTTCCCGTGCCCAAAATGTGGCGAACCGATTTCGCTTTTTGGTGAAGGTGGCGGCGAAGAAACTGCTAACCGGTTATCAAAATTAATTGGCGAAGAGGTGCCACTTCTTGGAAAAATACCATTTGATCCAAAACTTCGTGAAGGTGGCGACGATTCAAAACCAATCGTCGTTTCAGATTCAGAATCAAATGCTGCAAAAGCGATTTCACGAGTTGCGGATAAAATTACAGCGAGAAAGAAATCTTTACTTGGCGTCCGACTCGGGCTTAGTACGTAATTCTTTTAAGAGCTCTTCTAAACTCTCGGCTAATTCACTTCTTAAGAAATCACGGGTCGCAACCTCACCAATTGCAATTCGAAGTGAAGCAATCTCGCGCGTCAAATACTCGGTGTCAGCCATGGAGCGTTCATTGCGAGCTCGGTCTTCGTTGAATTGAATTCGATCTCGATCTGCTTGACGGTTTTGGGCCAAGAGAATCAATGGCGCAGCATAAGATGCTTGCAGTGAAAGTATCAGCGTTAAGAAAATAAATGGATATTCATCAAAGCGCCAGTTATGTGGTGCCAATGAATTCCAAAGAGTCCAAAATGCCACGAAAACTGTCATGTAGACCAAGAATTTTGCAGTGCCTAAAAAGCGAGCAAATTTTTCCGATAGTCGACCAAATGCTTCCGGATCGTAATTAGGACGAAGTGATCGACCAGCTTCACGTGGAGTTTCCAAACCATAATTTCGCGCCATAACTATCCCTCCATTCGATTCGAATCATTTTGGTCATGGCGACTGTGGCGCCAATCTTCCGGCAATAGGTGATCAAGTACGTCATCAACCGTAACTGCACCTAATAAGCGTTCGTTTGCATCCACTACCGGCACTGATAACAAGTTGTAACTAGCTAAGTATGACGAAACTTCGTTGAGTTGCGCGTCGGGATTGATTCCTTGAGTTTCAGTATCAACTATTGAACCTAAAAGTGTCGAAGGAGCTTCGCGTAACAATCTTTGGTAATGAACAATCCCGATAAATTTTCCAGTTGGCGTTTCAAGTGGAGCGCGGCACACGTAAACTTGTGATGCCAACGCCGGCGAAACTTCACTTGCCCTAACTGCAGCTAAAGCTTCTGCAACTGTTCCATCAGCAGTTAATACCACCGGTTCAGTTGTCATCATGCCACCTGCGGAATAGTCTTCATATGTCATTAAACGAAGCACGTCTTCAGCATCTTCGGGTTCCATCAATTCAATTAATTTTTTAGCTCGTTCGTCGCCAATTTCTCGAAGTAAGTCTGCGGCGTCATCTGGATCCATTTCAGCAACTACATCTGCGGCGCGCTCGCCTTCAAGCTCGGCTAACAGTTCGACGCGATCACTTTCTTCCATCTCTTCTAATACATCTGCTAAGCGTTCATCTGTTAGTGCCAATGCAACTTCAACTCGACGCTTTAAAGCCAAATCCTGCATCACAGAAGCTAAGTCGGCGGCTCGCAAGGTACTTAATGTTGAAAGTAAATTTGTGACCCCTTGATTATGTTCAGTGCCAGTTAGTCCCGAAATTTCTTCCCATGCGGCAGTAAAGGTTTCACCCCGGCGACGTAACCCGCGGCCTTTGCGCATTACGTGAACTCGGTTGATTAACCAATCGCCGCTACGTGTTTGTTCCATTCCCAAATCTTCAACAACTACTTGTTCGCTATTTTCCGCAAGTTGAACTTTCCGATCCAACATTTCACCAAGCACAAGTAACTCACCAGCACGGGCTTCAAATCGACGCATATTTAAAAGTCCAGTAATGACAACGGCGCCGGTTTCAATAGAAGTTACTCGAGTAATTGGTACAAAAACTCGACGACGCATTGGCACTTCAACTAATAGTCCAAGAATTCGTGGTGGTTGGTTATTAGAACGAAGGGTCGCCACAGCATCGCGCACTTTGCCAACAAGATCACCATTTGGGTCGAAGACCGCGGTTCCTGCTAAGCGCGCTAGAAATACTCTGCTTAGGCCGCTCATAGGCTAAGGGTATCGGCTCCATCTACATTGGCGGTTAACAATTTATTAATCGGCTAGGTTTATCCGATGTCGAATCAGCAATTATCACTACCAAAACGTATTGATTTGTTTCGACTCAGCCTCGGAGTTATTGGAATTGGCACATCAGGGCCGCTTATAGCTTTGAGTGCAATGCCAATCATGACATTGATTTTTTGGCGCAATCTCGGCGGCGCATTCTTCACTTTTTTTCTAGCGATTCGTCATAAGCAATTTGCAAATCGGCATGGCTTGAGATGGTCGGCAATTGCTGGCGTAATTTTGGCCGCACATTTCACGGGGTTTTTCATTTCCATGCGCTTGACGAGCGTTGCCGCAGGTACTGCGATAACTGCGCTCCAGCCAATTTTCGCAGCGATATTTGTAGCCATGAATGGCGTTCGCGTTTCGAAAAAAGCTTGGCTGGGTATGGCCATAAGTTTCATGGGAGTTTTGGTAATTACTGGCGTTGATTTAAATATCTCAACCAAATCATTTTTTGGAGATCTCGCCGCTCTAATTGGTGGCGCGTTAGCTGCGCTTTATGTGATGGCAGGTGCTAAAGCACAACGGGAAGTTGAATCCACTACCTATATGGCAATTTGCTATTTCGTATGCGCTATTTCTGCGCTACCAATTGCGCTTTTAATCTCGCCAAACATTTTTCAATTTGAAGCACGACAATGGCTTATTTTATTGGGGTTAATTTTAGGCGCTCAATTATTAGGTCACAGTATGTTTAATTCAGTTTTGAAACGGGTATCGCCAGCGGTAGTTTCGTTGATAGTTTTCTTTGAGGTGCCAGTTGCTGCACTTTTGGCAACTTGGTGGCTGGACCAAAAACCAGCGGGTGGAATCTGGTTAGGCATTATTCTCATATTAATTGGCTGTGCTTTAGTAATCTTGCGCAACGATGAAAATTGATTTACACACGCACTCCACTTTTAGCGATGGAACCGATACTCCGACGCAATTAATGCATGAGGCAGTCCTTTCTGGA
>JBDKLQ010000070.1:0-3627 GCA_039795555.1 Actinomycetota bacterium | reverse complement strand
TAAAACTTCACCAGATTTGCCTCCACAAGTTGGCGTTTTAGTTCAGTTGACTAAAGATGCAATCGAAGTAGGCAAGGATGTTGCGCAACATATTGCCGCATTTGCGCCACAGTTCGTACACCGCGATGAGGTTCCAGCAGATCTAATCGAAAACGAACGTCGCATCGCCGAAGAAACTGCCCGCAGCGAAGGAAAGCCAGAAGCAGCCCTTTCGAAGATTATCGAGGGTCGCGTTACTGGATTCGTGAAGGAAGTTGCTTTAATTGAGCAAGCATTCGCAAAGGATGCTAAAAAGACTGTTAAGCAGATTCTTGATGAAGCTGGCACTGCAGTGAAAAGCTTCTCTCGATTCCGCGTCGGTCAGTAACTTTACGAAAGAATCGAAAGAGTAAGGAGCACTTATGTCGAATACAAAGTACGACAGAGTGCTCCTTAAACTTTCTGGCGAAGTATTTGGTGGCGAAAAGGGAATTGGTGTTGATCCCGATGTCGTCCAAGATGTGGCAAAACAAATTGCTTCGGTAGTTAAAAATGGCACTCAAATTGCGATTGTTGTTGGCGGAGGAAATTATTTCCGTGGCGCTGAATTGCAGAACTTAGGAATGGATCGCGCCCGAGCGGATTACATGGGCATGCTCGGAACTGTAATGAACTGCCTTGCACTCCAAGATTTCTTAGAAAAACTTGGTGTAGAAACGCGCGTACAAACTGCAATCACAATGGGCCAAGTGGCCGAACCGTATGTACCACGCCGAGCAATTCGCCATTTAGAAAAAGGTCGCGTTGTAATTTTCGGAGCCGGAGCTGGAATGCCGTTCTTCACAACCGATACGGTTGCGGCGCAACGAGCTCTTGAAATTCATGCCAAGGCGCTACTTCTGGCAAAAAGCGGCGTAGATGGCGTTTACTCCGCAGATCCTAAGAAGGATTCAACGGCCAAGAAATTCGATCAAATTTCTTACGACGAAGTGCTTTCTAAATCATTGGCAGTTGCTGATGCCGCTGCTTTTAGCCTCTGCCGCGAAAATAGATTGCCAATTGTGGTCTTTGATTTAATGAATAATGGAAATATCGCCCGTGCTGTAAATGGCGAAAAAATTGGCACGATAGTTAACTAAGAAAAGACTAAGAGGAATACATGAGCGACATCGCAACCATCATGAAAGATGGCGAAACCAAAATGAATAAGTGTGTCGAAGTGGCAAAAGATGATTTTGCTTCAATCCGCACTGGTCGCGCGAATCCAGCATTGTTTAACAAAATTATGGTCGATTATTACGGTGCAATGACTCCGCTTTCCCAGTTGGCAACTGTTCAAGTACCAGAAGCTCGAATGGCGCTTATTTCACCATTTGATAAAGGCGCGATGGCTTCAATTGAAAAAGCAATTCGCGAATCAGATTTAGGTGTCAATCCTGGAAACGATGGCGTAGTTGTGCGGGTTACTTTTCCGCAATTAACTGAAGAACGTCGTAAGGAATATATCAAGATGGCGAAAACTAAAGGTGAGGATGCCAAGGTTGCAATTCGAAATGTTCGCCGAGCCGTAAAAGAAGCGTTAGAAAAATTAGAAAAAGATGGCGCAATTTCAAAAGATGACTTATCGCGCTCGGAAAAGGATTTGGAAAAAACCACCGGAGATCACACATCGAAAATTGATGAATTGCTTAAGCACAAAGAGGCCGAGCTTCTCGAAGTTTGATGAGCGATATTCACTCGATCAACGAAGCGATCAATAAGCGAGCGGGGCGAAAGCTCGGTCCATCAATCGTGGTCGGGGTCTCATTATTGGCAATCGTTTATGCCTCACTTATATTTAATCGTTTTGTATTTGCGACCGTAGTCTTAATTGCCACGTTGCTTGGAGTTCGCGAAATCATCGCAGCATTTAAATCAAAAGATATTTATCTTTCCAGATCAGCGAATTATGCCGCCGCAATCGCGATTGCAATCGGCGCTTGGTTCGGCGGAATCCGTGGCTTACTTGTTGCGACTGTCATCGCGTTAATAATTAGTTTGATTTCACTCCTTCGCAAAGGGGTAGATAATTTCGTTGCGAAATCCACCGCCGCAGCATTTGCGATTTTTTACATCCCATTTTTAGCTGGCTTCTTCATTTTATTAGCGCGGCCATATAACGGTTTCGAGCGAGTTGCCACTGCAATAATTTTGGTGGCGAGTAATGACACATTTGGTTATTTAGTAGGAGTGCTTTTTGGCCGCCATAAATTGGTGCCAAAGATCAGTCCGAAGAAGAGCGTTGAAGGTTTGCTCGGATCAATATTGTTCACAGTCATTTTTGGAATTTTGACATTTAAATATCTACTTGAATTACCGATTTGGCTAGGTGTGGCAGTTGGTTTATTAGTTGTATTTACTGCCACCACAGGTGATTTAGTTGAAAGCGCTTTAAAACGCGATTTTGCCCTCAAAGATATGAGTCAATTTTTACCAGGACATGGCGGCGTAATGGACCGGTTAGATTCCATACTTTTTTCTGGGGCTGCTTTGTGGCTGGTTCTAGAACTTGCTATTAGGTATCTATGAGTTTAAAACCGCCCCAACATTTAGCTGATTTAAATGTTGCCGAACGAAAAACCAAAGTTGAAGCAATGGGGTATCCCGGTTTTCGTGCCAAACAAGTTGCGACTCATTATTTTTCACATTTAAATGATGACCCAAGTAGTTGGAGCGATATCCCTGCAGATTTACGGCAACCTTTAGCCAATGCGTTGACTCCAAATTTAATTGAATTGGTTCGCTCGATAACTTGCGATAATGGAATGACGCGAAAAGATTTGTGGAAATTACATGATGGGACTTTGGTTGAATCGGTTTTAATGAAATACCCGGATCGGGTAACGGTCTGCATTTCATCTCAAGCCGGTTGCGGCATGGCTTGTCCATTCTGTGCAACAGGCCAAGGCGGGTTAAAACGAAATCTTTCAGCTGGTGAAATTACCGAACAGATTGTGGCTGCAGCTCGCGCCTGCGCATATGGTGAATTACCGGGCGGTCCGACGCGGTTATCAAATATCGTTTTTATGGGAATGGGCGAGCCGCTAGCCAATTACAACCCAGTAATTCAAACACTTCGAAATATCACTTTGCCAAACCCTGATGGCCTTGGAATTAGCGCCAGATCTGTCACTGTTTCTACTGTTGGATTGGTAAACGGCGTTGAAAAGTTGGAGCAAGAAGGAATACCAGTAACTTTGGCGGTTTCACTTCACACGCCAGATGATGAACTGCGAGATACCTTAGTTCCGATCAATCAACGTTTTAAAGTTCGCGAAATTTTGGCAGCAGCTGATAGCTATGAAAAAACTACTGGCCGCCGATATTCCATTGAGTACGCCTTAATTAGAGATATTAATGATCAATCTTGGCGCGCAGATTTACTCGGGAAATTGTTGAAGAATCGAAATGCTCACGTAAATTTAATTCCGTTAAATCCAACGCCTGGTTCAAAATGGACTGCTTCACGGCCCGAAGTTGAACGCGAATTTGTTCGAGTTTTAGAAAGTTATGGTGTGCCAGTAACAGTTCGAGATACCCGTGGCCGCGAAATCGAAGGTGCCTGCGGACAATTGGCAGCTAGCGAAGCGGCCAATTCTTAATGTAATC
>JBDKLQ010000069.1:0-3498 GCA_039795555.1 Actinomycetota bacterium | reverse complement strand
TTCCAGAAAGCAGTTGGTAACTAGTAGTGGCCGACGCCTCTACCTCAGCACGCGGCGATTTAAAACTCACAAACATCACCAAATCTTTTGGTGACTTTGTTGCAGTAGATGATTTATCGCTAACTATTCCAGAAGGTTCCTTCTTCGCATTGCTCGGACCTTCTGGTTGTGGCAAAACCACAACGCTACGAATGATTGCTGGATTAGAGGAACCAACTTCTGGAAAAATCGAAATCGGTAATACCGACATTACTGATTCCAGACCGTACGAGCGTCCAGTAAATACCGTTTTTCAAAACTATGCGTTATTTCCACATTTAACTATTTTTGAAAATATCGCGTTTGGTTTACGTCGTCGTGGCATTAAAGATGTAAAAGCAGAAGTTGAAAAGGCTCTGAAACTTGTGGAATTGCCACATTTAGCAGATCGCAAACCAACCCAACTCTCTGGTGGTCAACAGCAGCGCATTGCGTTAGCGCGCGCAATAGTTAATCGTCCAGCTTTATTACTACTTGATGAACCACTTGGCGCACTTGATTTAAAACTACGCCGCCAGATGCAAATTGAATTGAAGTGGATTCAAACTCAAGTTGGATTAACTTTCGTTCACGTAACACACGATCAGGAAGAAGCCATGACCATGGCTGACACCATCGCCGTTATGAATGAAGGCCGGATCGAACAGATGGGTACGCCCGAAGATCTTTACGAAAATCCGAAAACGGTATTCGTAGCAAACTTCTTGGGTCAATCCAATTTAATCAAGGGCCAAATTGTTGGCACCGATGGTGATAACAACATTGTCGAAGTTCACGGCCAAAACGTTACTGTTGCTAAGAACCGTTCGCACAGCGCCAACAATTCAGTTTTGATTGGAATCCGACCTGAGAAAATTGATATTGATTACGAAAATGAAGCTGCAGATGGCAACGTACTTCGCGGCGGTAAAGTTGTGGACGTTGCCTTCATCGGCGTATCCACGCAATATCAAGTAGAGATGCCTTGGGGTCAAGAGTTAATGGTCTTTGAACAAAATGATGGCACCACCCCAATGCTTGAACTTGGCGACATGGTTCGTTTGCAATGGATGCCGAAATTTACCTTCGCATTAGATGGCAGCGAAGATGTTAAAGCCGGATCACAAGTAGATCCGGATTAGTAATGGCATTTTTGCATAGCGTTGCCACACATAGCGCAGCGAAATTACAACGCAAAGGTCGACTTCCTTATTTATTACTGGCGCCAGGTTTAATTTTTCTTTTTACCTTCTTTATTTTGCCAATTGCAAACTTAGCCGCAACTTCAACGCAAACCAGAGCGCCAGGGTCGGAAATCGGGGAGTATCAACAATCATTTAGATTTGCCAATTACATCGACGCGTTTTTAAATAGCAAAGAGCAATTTGGCCGCTCATTTTTATTTGCAATCTTGACCACTGTTTTAGCCCTAGCCATCGCTTATCCATTGGCCTACGCGATCGCTTTCAAAGCTGGAAAATATAAGAATATTTTATTGGTGCTAGTTGTCGCACCATTTTTCACTTCATTTTTGCTTCGCACGATTGCTTGGAAACAAATTCTTGGCGAAGAAGGACCGGTAGTGCAGACGCTACGAACTTTGCACATCATTGGCCCACAAACGTCATTGACGGCAAGCGCCTTTGCAGTGGTTTCGGGTATGACATATAACTTCTTGCCATTTATGACGCTGCCGCTTTATGCCTCGCTCGAGCGAATTGATGTTCGTACGCTTGAAGCCGCTGGCGATCTCTACGCAAATGCATTTACAACTTTTCGAAAAGTTACGCTGCCGTTATCAATGCCAGGTGTAGTTGCCGGAACACTTTTAACATTTATTCCGGCAGCTGGCGATTATGTAAATGCAGCAATTTTGGGTTCACCGCAAACCAAAATGCTTGGAAACGTAATTGATTCCGCCTTCTTTAGAATTGTGGATTACCCAACAGCTGCCGCGCTTTCATTTATGTTAATGGCGGCAATTTTGATTTTGGTTACGGTTTACATCCGTCGAAGCGGAACGGATGAATTGGTATGAAGAGCGCGTGGCGTTGGTTTGGCAAAAACATCATCCGGATTTATGCCTTCTTTGGGTTTGCTTATCTTTTTATTCCAATCGCTTACACAATGGCATTTTCGTTTAACGATGGCGGAAAATCGAATTTAGTTTGGCGCGGTTTCACCTTTGCAAATTGGCAAAACCCATGTGGCGCCCCTGAAGTTTGTACTGCGCTTGGAAACTCAGTTCAAATTGGATTAATTTCGACAATTTTCGCCACCATTCTTGGAACGTTAATTGCATTCGCACTTGGCCGCCATAAATTCAAAGGTCGCAGTTCGGTAAACACACTAATTTTCTTACCGATGGCAACACCAGAAGTTGTACTGGGCGCATCGCTTCTTGGAATGTTCTTAACTTTCAAAATTAATCCAGGGTTTCTAACAACCGTGATTGCACACGTCGCATTCTGTATCTCGTTCGTAGTTACAACTGTGAAAGCTCGCGTTGCCTCCCTTGATCCGCGCCTAGAACAAGCGGCAATGGATCTTTACGCAAATGAATTTGAAACATTCCGTCGCGTAACCTTGCCGTTAGTGATGCCAGGAATCGCTGCTGCGGCGCTGCTTTCATTTAGTTTGTCATTCGATGACTTCATCATCACCAACTTCAACTCCGGCACCTTAATGACCTTTCCGAAATTTGTTTACGTTGCATCCGCACGCGGAATTCCGGCGCAAGCAAACGTAATTGGATCGGCGATGTTCATTCTGGCGTTAGCCCTTGTGATTGCTGGTCAGTTTGTCGGTCGTAAACGAAAGTTGTCATGACCAATCACGGCAACATGTATGGCCCGGCATTTACCTTTTTGGGAATTCCAGCTTGCGATTTAGATAAACCAGAAACCTATAAAGATGCCGATGTAATTATTGTTGGTGCACCAATAGATTCCGGAACTAGCCATCGAAGTGGTGCCAAGTTTGGCCCGCAAGCAATTCGGATGGGCGACTATCTGCCACATGATGGGGAGCGACCACATTTAGCGCTGCGCGTTGATTCGTTAAAAGAATTAAAAGTTTATGACGCTGGTGATTTATTAATGCCGGGAATGGATTTAGTTAAATCGCTAAAAGTTTTAGAAGCTGCTACCGAAAAAATTAGTCGCGCTGGCGCAATTGCAGTTGTGCTTGGCGGAGATCATTCGATTGCCTCGGCGGACGTTGCTGGAATTGCAAATCATTTAGGTAATGGAAAAGTATCCATGATTCATTTTGATGCACACGCAGATACTGGTGAAGATCAATGGGGTGCGTTAGTTGGTCACGGAACTCCGATGCGTCGTTTGATCGAATCTGGTGCGGTGCGCGGTGATCGCTTCTTGCAATTAGGTCTTCGTGGTTATTGGCCAGATAACAAAACAATTGAATGGATGCGCGATCAAAAAATGCGCTCTTATGAAATGACTGAGATACATCATCGCG
>JBDKLQ010000068.1:0-10330 GCA_039795555.1 Actinomycetota bacterium | reverse complement strand
CCAGCTGATCCAAAATGGATCGGCCGAGATCGATTTGTTCTTTCTTGTGGCCACTCTTCGTTAACTCTTTATACCCAATTATTCCTAAGTGGCTATGGTTTAGAACTAGCTGATTTGGAAGCTTTTCGAACACATAAATCATTAACTCCTGGCCATCCCGAATTTGGTCATACAGCAGGGGTCGAAATGACAACTGGGCCACTCGGTCAAGGAATTGCGACCGCTGTTGGAATGGCAATGGCTACTCGGTTTAACAAAGGATTAATTGATAAAGATTCAGAACTATTTGATCACAGAATTTATGTAATTTGTTCCGAGGGCGACTTACAAGAAGGTGTGAGTAGTGAGGCTTCATCGATAGCAGGCACGCAAGAACTTGGAAATTTAATCGTGCTATTCGATGAAAATCGAATATCGATTGAAGGCGATACGCATGTAACTTTCAAAGAAGATGTCTCGACTCGTTATCGATCATATGGTTGGCACGTTCAAGATATCTCAGCCAACTCAGATGGTTCGGCTAATTTATCTGCAATAGATCAAGCGCTCGAAAATGCTAAGAATGAGAAAACAAAACCATCGCTGATTCGAATTCAAACAGTAATTGCGTGGCCAGCGCCAAATGCACGAAATACTGCAAAATCCCATGGTTCAGCACTTGGGCCAGACGAAATTGCTGCTACTAAATTAGAACTTGGATTGAACCCAGATGAAAGTTTTGCAATGCCAGCAAACTTATTGGCTCATGCACGTAAAGTGAAAGAGCGTGGCGCTGTTACTCACAAGAAATGGGACGAAGAATTCGCAAAATGGGAAATTAGCAATCCAGCTTCAGCAAAACTTTTAAAGCGATTAATGGCGCGGGAACTGCCTGAGATTAAATTGCCGACATTCTCTAGTGATCAAGAAGTTTCAACCAGAGCGGCGTCCGGCAAAGTGATTAATGCGATTGCTGAATCGATGCCCGAACTTTGGGGCGGTTCGGCTGATTTAGCGGAGAGTAATAACACCACGATTGAAAATGGTGGGTCGTTTTTACCAGAAAGTAGCTCTATTAAAGGCGCATCGCCGTATGGTCGAGTAATTCATTTTGGAATTAGAGAACATGCGATGGGTGCTATCTTGAATGGCATTACGTTAAATGGTCTATCCAGAGCATTTGGTGGAACCTTTTTAGTTTTCAGCGATTACATGCGCCCAGCAGTACGTTTGGCAGCACTCATGGATATTCCATCAATATTTGTATGGAGCCACGATTCGATTGGGTTAGGTGAAGATGGTCCAACGCATCAACCGGTTGAACATTTTGCGGCGCTTCGTGCAATCCCAAATTTCAATTTTGTAAGACCGGCCGATGCAAATGAAGTTGCAGTTGCGTGGCTCGAAATCCTAAAGCGAAACAAGCCTGCCGGAATCGCGCTTTCTCGCCAGAATTTACCGGTTTTTGATCGTAGTGAATTAGAGAGTGCTTCTGGAGTTACTAAAGGTGCTTACATTTTAAAATTGGCAAAAAATCCAAAAGTCGTGATTATCGCGACGGGTTCTGAGGTTTCAATCGCGATGAAAATTTCGGAAATGATTCCTGATGTTCAAGTTGTAAGCGCGCCTTGTCTTGAATGGTTTAGCGATCAACCTGAAGGCTACAAATCCACGGTACTTCCAAAAGATGTTTTAAAGGTGAGCATAGAAGTTGGTATTGCTCAGGGATGGTGTGACTATGTAGGGGAAGATGGAATTGTGATTTCGTTAGAACATTACGGTGCATCTGCATCACCAAAAATTTTATTTGAAGAATACGGTTTTGGACCGGAAACTATTGCAGAAAAGATAAAAGCTAGACTCCGATGAAAATAGCAGATCTTTATCAAGCCGGAACTTCGGCCTGGCTGGACGACCTATCCCGCGGTAACATCGACAACGGTCATTCAAATTCTCTGGTCAACCGGGTAAATCGACGCGAAATTTATGGCGTAACCACAAACCCGGCAATTTTTACCGCTGCCATAACCAAAGATCCAAGTTATAGACGTGATATTGAAACGATCCGCAATTTGAATGCCGAAGAGATTATTGAGCAGCTAACCACGGATGATGTACGAAAAGCTTGCCAAATTTTGAAGCCAATTTACTCAGAAACTAATGGCGTCGATGGTCGAGTTAGTATCGAAGTAGATCCTCGCCTTGCACATGATGCGACTCAAACTATTGAGCAGGCAAAACGTCTCTGGGGCATGATTGACCAAGAAAATTTGATGATCAAAGTTCCGGCAACCGAGGAAGGTTTAGTCGCATTATCTGAATTGATCTCAATTGGTATCTCTGTAAACGTGACCTTAATATTTTCAATCGAGAGATATGCCGAAGTAATTGACGCATATATTGCCGGTGCAAAAAAATGTGCTAATCCGAAAAAGGTTCAGTCTGTTGCATCATTCTTTATCTCGCGTCTCGATACGGCAATTGATCCGCTATTAGTAAATGAAGCGTTAAAGGGTAAAGCGGCCGTTGCTAATGCCTGTTTGGCATATGAACTATTCCAAAAGAAATTTGCTGGGCTAGAAAATTCCTTAAATTTTCAACGACCGCTCTGGGCATCGACTGGCGTAAAAAATCCAAATTATCCGGATACTAAATACGTCGATGAATTGATTGCCCCTAATACCGTCAACACAATGCCACCAGCCACCCTCGATGCTTTTTTAGACCACGGAAATCCAAAAGCTAAATCAATTGGGCAACGAATAGAAGAGTCCAAATTAGTAATGGCGGATCTAAAGGCGTCTGGAATAAATCTCAAATTAGTCACCGACGAATTAGAGCGAGACGGAATTGCTAAATTCATTGATAGCTGGAAAGCCCTAATAGAATTGGTTCGAATACAGAAATGACAGTTGTAATTGATGGTGAATTACTAGCAAGAGTTGACCGCTCATCACCTCTGTACCGCACACTTGTGTCGGCAAATGCGAGGTTAAAAACAAAAGATCCTTTTATTTGGGGAGAATCAGCTGCTCTTGAAGCTGCCACCCGACTTAATTGGGTGGATTTACCAACAACCTCACTTAATTTGATTCCGCAACTGGAAGAAATCGAAGCCAAATTTGGAAAGGGTAACCAGTTGATTTTGTGTGGCATGGGTGGATCTTCCCTCGCCCCAGAAGTTTTAGCTGCGACTTACGGTAAGAAAATATTTATATTGGATTCAACAGATCCTAATTATCTTTCTCACGCCTTAAGAAATAACTTAAAGCAAACTATCGTTTTAGTGAGTTCTAAATCTGGATCTACAATCGAAACTTCCTCACAAAGATCATTTTTTGAAAACCAATTCATAGCAGCTGGCCTAGATCCAAAAGAACATATGATTTTCTGCACCGACCCTGATTCACCATTAGATGTAGACGCGAAAAAGAATGGATTCCAGGTTGTAAACGCTGATCCTAATGTTGGCGGCAGATTTAGCGCATTAAGTGCTTTTGGTTTGGTGCCAGCTGCCATATTAGGGATTGAAATAAATGAACTTTTAATTAGCGCGCGCCAAACTTTAGGCCAACTTTTTGAAGAATTTAATCCAGCGATTGATCTGGCCTACTTAATTGCGACGCAGACTGAACAATATTTAGCATTTACAGATTCACTTACTATGCCGGGCCTATCGGATTGGATAGAACAACTTATTGCTGAATCAACTGGGAAAGAAGGCACGGGTCGACTCCCAGTTGTTATCGAAACGAACCATGCAACAATCGGAAGTGATCAAATTCGAATCGGTTTTGAAAATTCAGGTGACCTTCAAGTCCGTGGTAATTTGGCATCACAATTTATTTTTTGGGAATGGACTACTGCCCTTCTTGGCGCCGCGCTTAAAATAGATCCGTTTAACCAACCAAATGTAACGGAAGCAAAAGAGCAGACTGGAAGGTTATTAGCTGAATGGAACGGAGTTATTCCAGAATTTAAATCAAATGCGATTGATGGCGAAATAGAGATTTTTGGTGAAATGGATTCTGCATTAGATGAGCTTCGCAAAATTATTGAATCCATACCAGCTAACGGATACTTGGCGATTACCGCATATTTAGATCGCGTTGACGATCTTGAGATTTATAAGTTACGCGAAGTTCTGGCAAAGAAATCTGGCCGCCCAGTTACTTTCGGTTGGGGACCTAGATTCCTGCATTCAACAGGCCAGTTCCATAAAGGTGGCCAACCAAATGGATCTTTTTTGCAATTAACTGGTGAAGTTGAAACTGACTTTGGGATCCCAAATCAAAAATATACCTTTAAAGCTTTATTGATGGCACAGGCGTTGGGTGATGCCCGGGCCCTTAAGGAGCGAAACTATCCGGTTTCAAGATTACATTTTAGAGATAGAAAAGTAGCAATTGCACAATTGATTGAATTGGCAAAAAAACTTTAATCGTCGTCGCCGCGTAATTTCTTTAATGCATCTTCTAATATTTTTGCACCTTCAGCTGGTGTACGACGCTCTTTAACATAAGCTAAATGAGTTTTATATGGCTCATTTTTCATCGGGCTAGGTGGATTGTTTTTGTCGCGACCTGCCGGAAAACCACACCGTGGGCAATCCCATTCATCGGGAATTTCTACGCCTTCTTCTTTGGCAAATGACGGCTTGATCTCATGGTTATTTGCACACCAATACGAGATCGTAAATCGTTCAATGGCTTCGCCGCGTTCGGCTTCACCCATTGGCCCGGCGCCGACTCGGCTACCGCGAATTGCACTGCCACCTGCCATTTAATACTCCTACGTATTTTTAAAGTTTCCGAAATAATTATTTAAGCAACAAACCAAGAGCCACAACGGAGGCAAACCAAAGTCCACCAACAACAATCGTGATTCGGTCCAAGTTACGTTCTACAACTGAGGAACCGCCATACGACGAAGAAATTCCACCGCCGAATAAATCAGAGAGTCCAGCGCCTTTTCCCTTGTGTAAAAGGACCAACATGATCATCAATAAACTTGTAATGATCAAAATAATCGAAATAGCTAGTTTCATTTAAACTCCTTAAGACCCAATTCTATCGCTTTTATTCACCACTCTTGGCGCTATGAAACTTTGCAATTTTGGCAAATTCCTCTGAATCTAGGCTTGCACCACCAACGAGTGCGCCATCCACATCAGGTTGCGCCATGATTTCAACTACGTTGGATGACTTAACTGAGCCGCCGTACAAAATTCTAATGTTCTGTGCAATCTCTGCTGAGCCAATCTCTCTAATTGCATTTCGAATTTCAAGACATACTTCCTGTGCATCTTCTGGAGTAGCTGTTTTTCCGGTTCCGATCGCCCATACCGGTTCATAAGCAATCACTATTTTCTTTAACTCTGGCTTATGAAATCCTGCTAAACCATTTTTAACTTGACTTACCACATGTGCAACGTGGGTTCCTGATTCACGAATTGATAACTCTTCGCCTACGCAAAATATTGGAATTAATTCATTTGCTAAAGCCGCACTTATTTTTTTGTTTATTAATTTATCATCTTCATGGTGGATTGTCCGTCGTTCACTGTGCCCGACGGCAACATAAGTGCAACCTAATTTGGCCAACATGCTGCCTGAGATATCGCCAGTGAATGCGCCACTAGTTTCGGGTGACAAATCTTGTGCGCCATATTGAAGGCGTAATCTATCGCCATCTACCAAAGTTTGTATTGATCTTATGTCAGTAAAAGGCGGCAGTACGGCAATATCAACTGCGTCATAATCTTTATCATCCAAGCTATAAACCAATTTTTGTGCGACAGCTATTGCTTCGAGATGATTAAGGTTCATCTTCCAATTTCCAGCCATTAATGGTTTACGCATTTCCCGCTCCTCTAATTTTGAATCCTAGCGCCGTTAGCCCTGGTAACTCTTTACCCTCTAAATATTCAAGTGAAGCGCCCCCGCCGGTCGAAATATAACCAAACTCGGAATCTTTAAATCCCAAAGCACGAACTGCTGCAGCTGAATCGCCACCGCCAACAACCGAGATTCCATTTACCTTGGTCAAAGCAGCTGCAACCTCTTTAGTACCGTTTGCAAATGCTGGAAATTCAAATACTCCCATTGGACCGTTCCAAAAAACGGTTCGACATTTTGCAATCGCTGCAGCAAATGCTTTCGCAGATTCCGGACCAATATCTAAACCCATTTGATCAGACGGAATTGCATCGGCAGAGACCAAAGTTGCTGGGGAATCAGCGGAAAATACTGGTGCAACCACAATGTCGGTTGGCAGAATTAATTCAACACCTTTAGTTTTAGCAGTTTGAATCAAAATCTTCACCGTTTCAAGCATTTCTACTTCAACTAGTGACTTTCCAATTTCTAATCCTTGTGCCTTTAAGAAGGTGAAGACCATGCCACCACCGATGGCCAAAACATTGACTTTTCCAAGCAAGTTTTCAATCACGCCTAGCTTGTCTGAAACTTTTGCACCACCTAAAACAACTCCATATGGCCGCTCTGGATTTACAGTTAATTTTTTTAATACTTCTACTTCACCGGCCACGAGTTTGCCAGCGGCATTTGGCAGTAACTTTGCCAAATCAAATACTGATGCGTGCTTTCGGTGAACTGCGCCGAAACCATCACCAACATATAAATCTGCCAATTTGGCTAACTTGGTCGCAAACGCCTGGCGCTCGGATTCATCTTTACTTGTTTCAGCTGGGCTATAACGAATATTTTCGAGCATCAAAATTTCGCCAGGTTTGAGTGCTGCCGCTTTAGCTTCAATTTCTGGGCCTGTAATTCCACCAGCAAAATGAACAGGGCGATTCAATAACTCTGATAATCGTTGAGCAATTGGCGAAAGCGAAAGTTCTGGTTTTGCCTCACCTTTAGGTCTTCCTAAGTGAGCGGCAATTACAATCGAAGCGCCATTTTTTAGTAGCAATTCAATCGTAGGAATTGAAGCACGAATTCGACCATCGTCAGTGATGACTCCGTCTTTAAGCGGAACGTTTAGATCACACCGGAGAAAAACTCGCTTGTTAGCTACTGCGAGATCTTCGAGTTTGGTCATTAGAGCTTAGCGCCAACCAACTTAATCAAATCAACTAACCGATTTGAATAGCCCCACTCGTTGTCATACCAAGCAACCACTTTCGCGGTGGTTCCGATTACTTTGGTTAAACCAGCGTCAACAATTGATGATGCCGGATCGGTCACAATATCCGAGGAAACGATTGGATCTTCGGTGTAGTACAAGTAACCCTTTAGCGCACCATTTGCCGCCGCTTTAAGTGCCGCATTAATTTGATCAGCAGTTGCTTCCTTCGCTAATTCAACAGTTAAATCTGTAACCGAACCGGTTGGAACCGGCACGCGTAGCGCATATCCATCAAGTTTGCCCTTTAACTCTGGCAACACTAATGAAATTGCTTTTGCCGCACCAGTTGAAGTTGGAATGATGTTTGTTGCCGCAGCACGGGCACGTCGCAAATCCTTATGCGGAAAATCTAGAATAACTTGATCGTTTGTGTAAGCGTGAACTGTGGTCATTAAGCCACGAACTATTCCGAAATTGTCTTGAAGGACTTTGGCAACAGGCGCTAAACAGTTTGTTGTGCATGAAGCATTTGAAATGATGTTGTGGCTTGCTGGGTCATATTTTTCGTGGTTAACGCCCATAACGATTGTGATGTCTTCATCTGTAGCGGGCGCAGAAATAATTACCTTCTTCGCACCGGCCGCGATGTGTTTCTTTGCATCATCGGCTTTGGTAAAAATACCAGTTGATTCAACAACCACATCAGCATTAACACTTGCCCAAGGAAGTGCACCTGGATCGCGCTCTGCAAAAACTTTGATGGTCTTGCCACCCACAGTAATTGAGCCTTCTCCAGCCGTGACATCAACGCCTAATCGGCCGAGAATTGAATCGTATTTAAGCAAATGAGCCAAAGTTGCGGTTGGGGTTAAATCATTGATTCCAACGATTTCAATTGCAGGATTATTAAGTGCGGCGCGAAAAAAATTACGTCCGATACGACCAAAACCATTAATGCCGACGCGAGTTGCCATCTGAGAGAGCTCCTAAAAATTAAATATTGAAGTCCACCACAACATTGGGGTACGTACACTAAGTTTAATCGGCGCCAACTAGCCGAGCAAATCGGGTGAAAGCCCAGCCTCAGTATCTGGAATTCCTAATTCGGCGGCACGTTTATCTGCCATCGCCAATAATCTACGAATTCTTCCGGCGATTGCATCCTTTGTCATTGGCGGAGTTGCTAAAGCTCCAAGTTCTTCAAGGCTCGCTTGTCCATGAGTAACGCGAAGCTCGCCTGCTTCTAATAAATGCTTTGGAATAGTTTCGCCAAGAATTTCCATCGCACGTTGCACCCGCGCTGATGCAGCTACCGCTGCCCTTGCCGAACGACGCAAATTTGCATCGTCAAAATTTGCTAACCGATTAGCCGTCGCTCTAACTTCACGACGCATTCTCCGCTCTTCCCATGCCAAAACACTTTCATGAGCTCCAAGTCGAGTAAGTAAAACCCCAATCGCGTCACCATCACGAATCACTACTCGATCAACACCGCGAACTTCGCGCGCTTTTGCGGTAATACCCAATCGGCGCGCTGCTCCAACTAGCGCCAAAGCGGCTTCTGGTCCCGGGCAGGTTATTTCTAAAGAAGAGGAACGGCCAGGTTCGGTAAGCGAACCATGTGCGATAAATGCGCCGCGCCAAGCAGCTTCGGCATCACAAATTGAACCATTAACAACTTGTGGTGGCAGTCCGCGAATTGGTCTGGAATTTGAATCAACCAAACCTGTTTGGCGTGCAAGCGCTTCCCCATCGTTTACAACGCGAACTACATATCTCGAACCTTTACGTAATCCACTTGATGAAATAACAGCAAGATCGCTTTCGTGGCCATAAATTTCCGAGACATCTTTTCGCAGTCGACGGGCAGATTGCGCAGCATCCAATTCAACTTCTACAACAATTCGACCAGCTACTACATGAAGCCCGCCAGCAAATCGCAATAAAGCTGATACTTCCGCTTTTCGGCAACAGGGCTTCGAGACGGTTAGCCGAGTTAATTCGTCTTTTACACTTGGTGTCATTGCCACGGCGGTATCAAACCAAAATTTCTTCAAAAATGTGGCTGAAAGTAGAAATTAATTTTCCAATATCGTGATGAATTCCGCCTGGAACCTTTCGCAGGTCAGAAATCACTAGCTTTCCGCCAATTTCTTGAACCATAGTCTCAAGTACAACTTTATCCCGGATGCCATTCTGATCAGCAACCACGTAATCGAATCGAATTTCTGGCGCATATGCATGGAGTAATTGGAGGTGTTCCTCAGGTGTGTATCCGGCATATTCATCGCCAGAAATATCTGGATGCGCATCTAAATTTAGAAGCAAAAGTTTTTTCGCTTTACTTTGAGCTATCGCCTCGCGTTGAGCGGGAACCATTAAATGTGGCAGAACGCTTGTTAACCAAGATCCTGGACCCATTGTTATGACATCTGAATTTAAAATTGCCGAAATTGTCTCTGAGTGGGCATGTGGTCGTTCGGGGATTAATTTAATTGAGTCTAGTTTTCCTTTTGCCGTTGCAACTTCTTTCTGCCCACGAACAACGATTCGACCAACAGAAGTTATGAAAGTTCCTTCAATTTCCAATGGTTCCGATGCCATCGGTAAAACTCGACCGACCACGCGAAGTAATGAACCAACTCGCTCCAAGCCAGCGACAGTATCTGCGTCCCGATCCCAAAGTGCCGCTAAAAGTAAATTTCCGATTGCGTGGCCATTTAATTCACCTTCACTTGTAAATCGATATTGCAAAATTTCAGCCCAGCTTCGACCCCATTCATCGTCGCTACATAAAGCGGTTAACGCCATTCGTAAATCACCAGGCGGCATGATTGAAAATTCCTCACGCAATCGTCCACTCGAACCACCATTATCGGCAACTGTAACCACTGCAGTTATTTCCGAGGTCAGTTGCCGTAGCGCCGAAAGAGTTGCCGCCAAACCGTGTCCACCACCGAGTGCTACAACTTTTAGTTGTCTGAAATCCAAGAACTCCATTAAGGGTTATTCCCGACCAAGATCTCGATGAATCGCCTTAGTTGAAATCTCTGTTTTATTGAGTTCGGTTGCTATTTTTTCAGCTATCGCAACGCTGCGATGTTTTCCACCTGTACAGCCAACAGCCAAAGTTACAAATTTCTTTCCTTCTCGTAGGTAACCTTTGCTTAAAGTTTTAAGCAATCCCACATACTTATCGACTACTTCAGTTACTTCAGGTTGATCAAAAACGTAATTTGCCACGTTGGCTGTCAATCCA
>JBDKLQ010000067.1:0-2642 GCA_039795555.1 Actinomycetota bacterium | reverse complement strand
GCTAACTGTGTTAAGGCCATCTGAAAAAGCGTGAACTAAAAGTGCAAAAAATATTGTGTAGCCAATTTTATTATTGATTTGAAAAGCTAAACCGAGTGCAACGCCGTCGAAAAAAATATGGCCCGCCAATGCCACGGCACCGATTCCGCCAGCAATGTTTCCATGGCTATGTGAGTGTTCTTGGCTGTAATCTGAATCAGCTGGTTCGTGCGCGCCAAATGTACGCTCCAAAATGTGTAGCGCTAAAAATCCAGTAACTAAGGCGATCGAAACAACGCGTACACCTGCGAATTCAGCTTGGTTTTCAGTAAAAACTTCTGGAATTAGTTCGAGGGTAACTAGCCCAAGTAATAAACCCGCCGATAAGCCCAGCACTAAATGGAATCGGTCTTTGCTGCGAATTGCCAAAGTTCCGCCAGCGGCAGTAGCAATTACAGTGATAACAGCAAAGATAAGCGCCATTTGGTAAGTATCTCACGCGATAAACTATGTATCTGGTCTAGCGCCCGCTAGTACCGCCGACAGCCAGCCGGATGGAGAAAAAAATGGCAACAGACCGCTTAGAAAATATCGTTAGTCTTTCAAAGCGACGTGGATTTGTTTTTCCGTCGTCAGAAATTTATGGCGGATTACGAGCAGCATGGGACTACGGCCCACTTGGCGTTGAAGTAAAAAATAACGTCAAACGCCAGTGGTGGAAATACATGGTTACTGGTCGCGAAGATATTGTCGGTTTAGATTCCTGTGTGGTTTTAGCACGGGAGGTTTGGGAAGCTTCTGGCCACGTAGAAACATTTACTGATCCGCTAACTGAATGTACTTCCTGCCACAAACGTTATCGCGCAGATCATTTGGAAGAAGCGTTTGAAGCAAAACATAAGCGCAAACCGGAATCATTAGCCGAAGTAAATTGCCCAGCCTGCGGCAACAAAGGTCAATTCACTGTTCCAAAACAATTTTCCGGACTATTAAAAACTTATTTGGGTGCCGTCGAAGACGAAAGTGGTCTCGCTTATTTGCGCCCAGAAACCGCTCAAGGTATTTTCATCAATTTTGATCAAGTTTTAACAACTTCTAGGAAAAAACCACCATTTGGAATTGGCCAAATTGGTAAATCTTTCCGTAATGAAATTACGCCCGGAAACTTTATTTTCCGAACTCGCGAATTCGAACAGATGGAAATGGAATTTTTTGTGCCACCAGGAACCGATGAAGAATGGCATCAATACTGGATTGATACTCGTCTTGCTTGGTATAAAAATCTCGGAATTAATCCAGATCGACTTCGTCTATATGAGCATCCGAAAGAGAAGTTATCCCACTATTCCAAGCGCACCGTCGATATCGAATACAAATTTGAATTTGCTGGAACTGAATGGGGCGAACTTGAAGGTATTGCCAATCGCACCGATTTCGATTTGAAAGCACACTCTGCTGCTTCCGGAAAAGATTTAACTTATTTCGATCAAGAAAAGGGCGAGCGTTGGACGCCATTTGTAATTGAACCAGCAGCTGGCGTTGATCGCTGCACGCTAACCTTCTTGATGGATGCATTCACTGAAGATGAAGCACCAAATTCAAAAGGTGAACTTGAAAAACGTGCCGTATTGAAACTTGATTACCGGTTAGCTCCAATCAAGGTGGCAGTACTCCCGCTTTCGAGAAACGCTGACTTATCACCCAAAGCTCGTGATTTGGCTGCGCAGCTGCGAAAAAATTGGAGCGTTGATTTTGATGATGCCGGTGCAATTGGCCGTCGCTATCGCCGTCAAGATGAAATTGGAACACCGTATTGCATAACCGTTGATTTTGAATCACTTGATGATCATGCGGTGACAATTCGCGAACGTGATTCGATGGCGCAAGAGCGAATTGGAATCGATCAAGTTGAAGCATGGTTGGCACCAAAATTAATCGGAGCTTAAATCTTCCACTTCCAAGTGGTGACTACAAAATAGATCCAGCCGTCGTGCTGGCTCCAATGGCCGGAATTACAAATGCACCATTTCGTCAACTTTGCCGCGAACAAGGTGCCGGTCTTTTTGTTTCCGAAATGGTTACAGCACGAGCTTTAATTGAACGTCGCCCCGAAACACTTCGAATGATTCAACCTGGAAAAAATGAATGGCCACGTAGTGTCCAGCTTTATAGCGTTGATCCAAACACAATGCGTCGCGCAGTTGAAATGCTGGGTAAAGAAAATTTAGTTGACCACATCGATATGAATTTTGGCTGTCCCGTACCGAAGGTAACTCGCAAAGGTGGCGGTGCAGCACTTCCGTACAAACGAAAATTATTTGCCGAAATAGTCAAATCTGCAGTTGAGGCCGCTAAACCATTCAAAATTCCAGTTACGGTAAAAATGCGAGTTGGAATTGATAGCGATCATGAAACTTATTTAGAAGCGGCAACTTCGGCTGCAAACGCAGGTGTCACATGGGTAGCGCTACACGCTCGTACTGCTTCTCAGATGTATGAAGGAAAATCTGACTGGAGTAAAATCAAAAATTTGGTTGAACATTTGAAACCAACTGGAATTCCGGTTTTAGGAAATGGCGACATTTGGAGTGGAAAAGATGCGCTAGATATGGTTTCGCTAACAAATTGCGCCGGAGTAGTTGTCGGCCGTGGCTGCTTGGGTC
>JBDKLQ010000066.1:0-5642 GCA_039795555.1 Actinomycetota bacterium | reverse complement strand
CGTTCGGCGCTAAGCAGACTGGGTTGGGATGGCGAGGTAGAAAGTTTTTCAATCTCCGAGGTCGCGAAAAAATTAAGCAGCCAACCAATTGCGGATTTGCAGAATCAAATTCAAGGTAAATCTCTTGGTCGAATTGAATTGGAAAATGATCGGGGAACAGTTGATTTCACGGTTTTACCAATGCTACAAAGCGGCGACCGAATCGGGGCAATTGTCCTGCTCCATAACGTAACTGAAATCAGGCGCCGTGAACGAGAACTTGTAATTAAGGACGCAACAATTAAAGAAATTCATCACCGAGTCAAAAATAACTTACAGACTGTATCTGCATTATTACGCTTGCAGTCGCGCCGAGTGGAAGATCCAACCGCTAGCGCCGCACTTGAAGAAGCGGTACGAAGAATTGCTTCGATTGCGCTGGTCCATGAAACCCTAACTTCAAGCTCCCAGAATCAGGTTGATTTTGATCAGGTATTGGATAGTTTAATTTCACACACAACCGAACTTGCCCCGAATAACAACATTACGATCAAAAAAATTGGAAATTTGGGATTAATCGATCCTAAAGTTGCCACACCGTTATCTTTGATCGTGACTGAATTAATTCATAATGCGCTTGAGCATGGCCTGGCTAGCAAAGGAAGTTTGGTCGAAATTAAATTGAAGCGAACAGGTGCTGAATGTGAAGTTGAGGTAAATGATGACGGAGTTGGTTTACCTGTAGATTTTGATTTGGCAACTTCTAGTAATTTAGGGTTACAGATAGTTAGGACTTTAACTGAGACAGAGTTAAAGGGAAGTTTGAACTTAAGAAACTTATCCGCGGGAACTTCGGCTCAACTAAAGTTTGAATTTAATTAAAATTAAGAATTGAATTCGCGCGCCTGTTGTTCAAGCATGCGAGCGCGATTTCGAGCTGCACGGCGCTTCATTGCGCGACGCTCATCTTCAGATAAGCCACCCCATACGCCAGAGTCTTGTCCACTTTCAAGCGCCCAAGCTAAGCATTGTTCGCGCACAACACAACGAGCACAGATTTTTTTAGCTTCTTCGATTTGAGTGATTGCCGGACCGGTATTTCCAACTGGAAAGAAAATTTCTGGATCTTCTTCGCGGCATGCTGCTTGATGTCGCCAATCCATGAAAAAGACCATCCTTTTGATTTGGGGAAGCGCGCAAGCGCAAGAGGCAATTTTCCAATACAAATATTTGTTAAACAAGAGTGAATCGCATTTACTTAAATAAAAATACTTAAAAACAGGGTGATTTTCGTCCCGATTGTGAGTGCCCCCGACAGGATTCGAACCTGTGCACCTGCCTCCGGAGGGCAGTGCTCTATCCCCTGAGCTACGGGGGCAATTACAGAAGCAAGGTTATCCTGAAATAATTGCCCCAATGTTTACTAAGCGTAATGAAGAAGCATTTTTTGCAACTGGTTGTTTTTGGGGAGCAGAGCGACGATTTTGGCTGACACCTGGCGTTATTGAGACAAGTGTGGGTTATCAAGGTGGTTTAGTTGAAAATCCAAGTTATGAAATGGTCTGCACTGGAAAAACAAATCATGCAGAAGTAGTGCGAGTAATGTTTGATTCAAAGAAGATTTCATACCACCAATTACTTGCAATATTTTTCGAAATGCATGATCCCACTTCGCTTAATCGCCAAGGTAACGATGTTGGAACACAATATCGAAGTGCGATATTCACGACCTCCGATGAACAAGAAATATTGGCAAATAATGCAGTTCGAATTTACCAACGAGAATTAGATAAACAAGGCATCGGCAAGATTGTTACTGAGATTGCTCCAGCGAAACAATTTAAGTTTTGGCCGGCTGAGGAATATCATCAAAAATATTTAGAGAAAAATCCAAACGGCTATGATTGCCATTCAAGCGTCGGAATAAAGTTTCCTTTGGTAAATGATGATGAACTCCGGAACCGACTAGATTCACTTTCCTACGAAGTTTTACGCCATGCAGCAACCGAACACCCATTTACAGGTGAATACACTGATACGGAAACGCCTGGGATTTATAACTGCAAAGCTTGTGGCGCTAAATTATTTGAAAGTAAAACTAAATTTCACTCTGGTTGTGGCTGGCCTAGTTTCTATGCGCCTATTGAAAATGATGCGGTTTTGCTAATTGAAGACCGTTCGATGGGACTAGGTGTTCGAACCGAAGTTCGCTGTGCAAATTGCAATTCACATCTTGGTCACGTATTTGAAAAAGAAGGATTTGATACCCCAACCGATGAACGTTGGTGTATCAATTCGGTGAGCTTGGAATTAAAACCGAATTAATCGATAGCTCGCCAGCAATACCAGGCTACTACCGAACGATAGGGTTGAAATTTTTCTCCCCTTTTTAAAAGTTGTTCGGGGGTAATTTCTTCTTTTAAGCGATTAATTTTTTCCCAACCTCGGCGCACACCTAAATCGCCAACGGGCCAGACGTTTAGTTTTCCTAGCTGAAACATCATAAACATATCTACGGTCCATGGACCGATGCCCCAAAGTTTGGTTAATTGTTCATATATCTGCGAATCTGGCATCGAATCAATATTTTCTAGATCGAGATTCTTTGCCGCTTCGGCAAGACCTAAGATGGTTTTTGTTTTTGCTGCCGAAAGTCCAACACTTCGAATTTCTTCGATATCTGAATCCAGAATTCGTTTAGGCGTGATTTTTCCAACTTGATTAATAAATCTTTTGCTAATTGTGTCTGCTGCCGCGGTAGCTAATTGTTGCGAAATCACAGATAGAACTAATGATTCAAAATTACTTCGACTCTTCGGTTTTGCCCCCAAGTCACAGAGCGGGGCCAAAGTGATAATTCGACCCAAGTTTTTATGGCGCCCGGCTAAGTCCGTAACAATCTGACTCATTTCTCGAGCGTTAGCCACCCATCTAATGTATCGTGCCGCTCATGAGCGAAAAACTATTGCCGCTCTCGCTATCTGAAATGCGAACCCACCATAGCGAAAAATGGCGCGGCTTTCCTGAGGATGTACTTCCGTTGCCCGTTGCTGAAATGGATTTTCCAATCGCAAAGCCGATCCAGGATCTGTTAATTGAGATGATTAAACACTCCGATCTTGGCTATTTAGGTTCAATACCCGAATTAGGAATCGAATTTGGCAGTTTCGCGAAGCGTCGCTGGAACTGGCAGGTTAATCCAGAATATGTACGTCTAGCGACAGATGTTGGCGTTGGTATGGTGGAAGTTTTACGAATCATCGCAAATCCAGGAGATCGAGTTCTAATAAATTCACCGATCTATCAAAATTTTTATAATTGGCTATCAGAAACTCAGATGAACATCTTCGATGTCCCGTTTAAAGAAAGTGAAACATCGTGGGAATTAGATTTGTCAGCTATCGAAGAAACTTATAAAGCCGGAGTTAAGGTTCACGCGCTCTGTAATCCGCATAACCCATTAGGTCGGATATATTCTCATAACGAATTGGTTGCGATAGCTGATCTGGCGGCGAAATATGGCGTTATCGTCCTTAGCGACGAAATCCATGCGCCGCTCACTTATGATTTTCGTAAATTTATTCCGTTCTTATCGGTAAATGAAAATGCGGCAAATGTTGGAATTGTCGTTACCTCGGCAAGTAAGGGATGGAATTTAGCTGGGCTTAAATCAGCGATGATCATTACCCAGGTAGCAGAGCGCCATAAACAACTAGATCGACTGCCGATGGCAGTGCATTTTCGATCATCACTTCTAGGTGCATTCGCTGCGGTAGCAGCCTTCAGGGACGGTGAACCTTGGCTAAATTCAGCGGTGGCAACCATCGAATCTAATGCCCAGCTTCTTGCCAACCAGATTCAAAGCCAGGTTCCAGCAATTAAATTTAAAATGCCAGAGTGCTCTTATTTGGCCTGGCTCGATTGTTCTGCGCTCGCCTTAGGGGAAGACCCGGCAAAAGTATTTCTCGAAAAGGGTCGGGTCGCTTTTAATTCAGGAGTTATCTACTCGCCACACACATCACAATTTGTTCGCTTTAACTTTGCGACAAGTGAATCTGTAATCACTGAGGCGATAAATCGAATCGTAAAAAGCCTCTAAACCGCTAGAATTAATAGCATGTTAAAGGCAATCCGTAGACTCTTCGCCGGACTTGCACTTTTTGTATTGGCATTTAAAGCCGTAGGGTCATTTCTATCTTGGGTTGAAAAGCAAGAAGATACTCCGTCATCTGTTTGGACCGATGACGATGAATTTGAGGATGCTCAGTGAACATTGTTTTTCATGCCCGAAAAGCAAACCTCGCTGAAGACTTCAAAAGCATTGCCTCAGAAAAATTAAATTCTTTAAAAAGATTTGCAGTATCAATTGACAGAGTTGAAGTGGAAATCATTCACGAACCGAATCCGCGCCAAGGCAAACACAGCCATAAAGTTATTCTTACCTCACATGGAAGTGGGCCGCTTATCAGAAGCGAAGCATCCGAATTCAACGATGTAGCCGCATTCGACCAAGCCGTTAAAAGCTTCGAGTTACAACTGCGCAAAGTTCACGAACGCAGCAAAGAACACAATCGTGATTCGATTAAGAATTTTTCCGCGTAGCAACTAAACTGGTAATTGTTGTAATTGTCAGGGTCAAAATAATTACACCGAGACTCAATTCAATTCCAATTTCTGGGGTCTTAAGTCCCAAGCCGTGAGCAGCTTCAAGAATCATTTTTACACCAATGAAAGCCAGAATTATCGATAGTCCGCGGGATAAATGAATTAATCGGGACATTAGTCCTTGGAGTAAGAAATAAAGTTGACGCAAACCCATTAAGGCAAAAATATTAGCTGTCGCCACAATATATGGATCTTTAGTGATTCCAAAAATTGCCGGAATCGAGTCCAAAGCGAAGAGTAAATCTGTGGTCCCAACTGCAACTAAGGCAATTGTGAAATTGCTCGCGCCACGCTTGCGTAAGAAAGTAACCACACGTCCATGTTCGATGTGATCTGCTTCTTCCGCCTCGCTTTCCTTCACTAGTTTCACTGCCGTATAAATCAGGAAGGCACCAAATAAGAAGAAAATACTGGTAAATCTTGAAACTAATGCGGCACCAGCCAAGATGAAAATACCGCGCATCAAAATTGCAATTAAGATTCCGTAAAGTAAAACAAGTTGTTGTTTCTCTTTGGCAACTTTTAATTTTGAAAGAATAATTACGAAAACAAAGATATTGTCAACTGAAAGCGCATATTCGGTCAACCATCCAGCAAAAAACTCACCCCGGGCAGTTGGTGAATCAACAAAATTATCAATTTGGGTTCCAAAGAAAATTGCGGCCGCAACATAGAAAATTGTCCAGCCGGCAGCTTCGCTCATCTTGGTTTCACTATTTCGGCGGGCAATCGCGATTGCTAAATCAACAAGAATTACAAGGGCCAAAATGCCAAGCGTTATTTCCCAGGTATGTAAATTTGCCATTTCGGTATCTTACTTGACCTTAGATTCAATTTTACGAAGGAGTTCGTGTAGCTCCCTTTGAATTTCCTGAATTTCACGAAGCTCTTCTTTGGCTATTTCAAATTCCTTTATTGAAGCTTCATGAGTCTCTTTAATGATGTTCTCCATAGCCGCACCTTGAACCTTTTGGCCAACCATGATGATGGACAAGAGC
>JBDKLQ010000065.1:0-8466 GCA_039795555.1 Actinomycetota bacterium | reverse complement strand
CGCGGTCGAAAAGCCGCACACAATAAAAGCAGTAATTGAAGGAGTAAGTAGCGTGCGCACATATAGCCCAAAGCCTGGCGATGCTGTCCGTAAGTGGTACATCATCGATGCCGAGAACGTTGTGTTAGGACGGCTTGCGACTCATGCTGCAGCGTTACTTCGTGGCAAACACAAACCAACTTTTGCACCACACATGGACATGGGTGACTTTGTAATTGTTATCAATGCCGAAAAAATTGCAATCTCTGGAAATAAGTTGGCACAAAAAGTTGCACACCAACACTCTGGTTTCCCAGGCGGTTTAACTTCGACAATTTATGGCGATTTGATGGAGAAATTCCCAACTCGCGCAGTTGAAAAAGCGATTAAGGGAATGCTTCCTAAGAATTCAGTTGGACGCCAAGCGCTAACTAAGCTAAAAGTTTACGCGGGTAGCGAGCACCCTCACGGTGCTCAAGCTCCAACACCTTATGTATTCGATCAAGTTTCACAGATTGTTAAGTAGAGGAAATAATGGCTGAAAATATCGTTGACGAAGTACCAACTTCTTACACATCTTCATCTCCGGCACCGGCAACTAACCGCCCTGCAGTTAAGGCGCCTGGCGCTGGCGTTGGTCGTCGCAAAGAGGCTGTGGCGCGCGTTCGCTTGGTTCCAGGCAGCGGCCGATGGGTTGTTAACGGAAAAGATTTGGCTAATTACTTTCCAAACAAGGTTCACCAACAATTAGTTTCCGAACCATTCCGCACTGTTGGCGCTGAAAATGGTTATGACGTATTTGCCCGAATCATCGGCGGCGGAGTTTCTGGCCAAGCTGGTGCGCTTCGCCTCGGCGTTGCCCGTGCGTTAAATGCGATTGATGTTGAAGCAAATCGTCCAGCGCTTAAGAAAGCTGGATTCTTAACACGCGATGCGCGCATTATTGAACGTAAGAAGTACGGCCTAAAGAAGGCTCGTAAGCGTTCACAGTACAGCAAGCGTTAATTTTCCTTACAGCGAAAGGCTGTATTCGATATGGCGTTATTTGGCACCGATGGAATTCGTGGGCTCGCCAATCGGGAATTAACCGCTGAAATTGCATTAGATGTAGCCGTTGCAGCTGCACATATTTTGGTAGAAAGTAACCCTGGCCGCGCCAAAGCAATTGTTGGACAAGATTCACGGGCATCAGGCGAATTTTTAGAAGCCGCAGTAGTTGCCGGATTAACAAGTGCCGGCGTTGATGTTTATCGAGTGGGCGTGCTCCCAACTCCGGCTATTTCATATTTGATTCAAGAAAGTGGCGCAGATCTTGGCGTCATGATTAGCGCTTCGCATAATCCAATGCCAGATAACGGCATTAAGTTATTTGCATCAAGCGGTGGCAAATTAGATGACGCTTTAGAAGCTGCAATTGAACAACGCTTGGAAGAACCGTGGGAGCGTCCAATTGGTCGTAACGTGGGGCGGGCAATAAATGATGCATCAGCAATTGATAGATATGTGGCATTTCTATTAAAGACGGTAACAACAAAATTAGATGGAATTAAGGTTGTCGTTGATTGCGCAAATGGTGCCGCCTCTAAAGCAGCGCCAATGGCACTTAAAGCAGCAGGTGCCGAAGTTATTGCAATCGCAAACCAACCTGATGGCTGGAATATTAATGATGGTGTGGGTTCAACACATTTAGATTTTTTGAAAAAAAATGTTTTAGAACATAAAGCAGATATCGGAATTGCTCACGATGGCGACGCCGATCGCTGTTTAGCAATCGCATCTGATGGATCTGAAATTGATGGCGATCAAATTTTGGCAATTTTAACCCTGGGTTTAATTGAACGAAATCAGCTTAAATCAAATACGGTTGTAGCAACAGTAATGAGCAATTTGGGATTCTTGAAAGCTATGGAATCTGCGGGGATTAAAGTAATAACAACGCCAGTTGGCGATCGATATGTATTAGAAAAAATGCTGGCCGAAGATTTAACAATAGGTGGCGAGCAATCTGGCCACATCATCAATCGCCAATTTGCAAATACCGGTGATGGAATTCTGACCGCCCTTCAAATTTTGCAAGAGATGGCTCAAACCAAAAAGTCATTAAAAGATTTAGCATCAGTTATGCAGCGCTTTCCGCAGGTGTTAATAAATGTCAAAGAAGTTGATAAAGGGCGCCTACCTGCCTCGACGGCAATTAATACTGCAGTTAAAAATGCCGAATCAGAATTAGGAAACTCTGGCCGAGTTTTATTACGTGCATCTGGGACTGAAAATCTTGTGCGAGTGATGGTGGAAGCTAGCAGTGATAATCTCGCCCATAAGATTGCGAATGATTTAGTTAAAGTTGTAAAAACGGAACTGGGGTAACAAAAAAATGTGCGGCATTGTTGGTTATACGGGGCCGCAACCTGCGCTAAACATTTTAATTAACGGCTTGCGACGGTTGGAATACCGCGGATATGACTCTGCCGGAATTGCTCTAGGAACTTCCAACAAATTGTTTGTCGAAAAACGAGCTGGCAAATTAGCAAATCTCGAATCAGCAATCAAAGATTTTCCGGATGCAAAAAGTGGAATCGGACATACTCGCTGGGCAACACATGGTGGCCCAACTGATAGTAATGCACACCCACATTTAGATAACGATGGAAAACTAGCGGTAATCCATAACGGAATTATCGAAAATTATGCTGAACTTCGAAAGGAATTAGAAGCTCGTGGTCATAAATATAGTTCCGAAACCGATACCGAATCAGTTACCCATCTATTAAGTGATCTACGAAAGAAACATGATGGTGATCTTGCTTCTGCAATGCGAGATTGTGTTACTCAATTACGAGGTTCATTTACCTTACTTGCGGTGCATGCCGATCAACCAGATTTAATTGTGGGGGTTCGCCGTAATTCACCGCTAGTTGCTGGCATCGGTGCTGGCGAAAATTTCTTAGCTTCGGATGTTTCGGCATTTATGGATTTAACCAAACGTGCAGTTGAACTTGGCCAAGATGAAGTTATTTCAATTAGTCCAGACTCGATCACGATCACGGATTTATCTGGTAAGCAGTTGCCGCTTAAAGAGTATGAAATAACTTGGGATGCTGCCGATGCACAAAAGGGTGGCTATCAGCATTTCATGTTAAAAGAGATTTTCGAACAGCCAAAAGCGGTAGCTGACACATTGCTGGGTCGACTGGAGAATAAAAAAATTAAGTTGGATGAATTAAATCTATCTAGTGAAGAAATAAGAGCATTGAATAAAATCGTAATTTTGGCGTGCGGAACTGCTTACCATGCTGGGTTAATTGCCAAATATGCAATTGAAGAGTGGGCGAAAATTTCAGTTGAAGTTGAACTAGCGAGTGAATTTAGATACCGCAATCCGATTTTGGATAAGAATTCATTAGTAATTGCAATCTCTCAATCAGGTGAAACCATGGATACTTTAATGGCGCTTCGCCATGCTAAAGAATTTGGGTGCAAAGTATTAAGTATTTGCAATACGAATAGTTCAACTATTCCACGCGAATCAGATGCCGTTCTTTATACCCATGCTGGTCCAGAAATTGCCGTTGCTTCAACCAAAGCATTTTTAACGCAAGTGGTTGCCGCGTATTTAATCGGCCTGGCGATTGCTCAAATTCGCGGTGCCCTCAGTGATGAGCAAGTTGCTAATCAATATGCACAGCTTCTGGAACTTCCAGCAAAAATTGAACAGATTTTAGAAACGGTAGAACCACTTCGCGCGCTAACAAGAGATTTTGCAAAGAGTAATTCGGTTTTATTTTTAGGTCGAAATGTTGGGTACCCGGTTGCGCTTGAAGGCGCACTAAAGTTAAAAGAATTGGCATATATGCACGCCGAAGGATTTGCCGGCGGCGAATTGAAACATGGTCCAATTGCATTGATTGACAACGGAACACCCGTAATTGCCATCATGCCGCTAGAAAAAACGCTGGATGAAAAAATGATCAGCAATATTCAAGAAGTAAAAGCTCGTGGCGCGAAAGTAATTGCGATATCGCCAGAAGGTATCGAGGTACCGGGCGCGGCACATTTAATTAGAATTCCGGATACTGCGCCACTTTTATTGCCAGTTTTGGCAACAATCCCCTTACAAGTTTTTGCATATGAAATGGCGATTACTCGTGGAAACGATGTTGATCAACCGCGAAATTTAGCTAAATCTGTAACGGTGGAATGATGCTACGCCGTCGGCAAATGAAAGTTGCCCTGTATTGGGCAGCCGGATTATTTACAGGTTTTTTATTTGTAACCCAACAAGTTATCACGAACGGGCCACTTATAGATTTAGATGCGACGATTGCGAATGCCGATCGACCGCGAGTAAGTAAAACTATGAAGTTTGTACTAATGCGAATTGATAATTTAGGACTTCGTGGCGTTACCGCAACCGTACTGATAATTTCAGCAATTATTATTGCCCGTAGATTTAAGTCATGGCGGCCACTAAATCTTTCGATTCTGGCAGTACTTGCCCTTAATTTAGTTGTTGGTTTGTCAAAGCTCTTTATTGGTAGAACCAAGCCAAAGTTAAACGTTGATTTAGTTTATGCCGGCGGTCTTTCTTATCCTAGCGGTCACGCTTCAAATGCATTACTTACTTGGGGCGTATTGGCTTATTTAATATATCGATACTCCCACCCTCAGAACTACCATGGAATTTTCATGGCAATAGCAACTGGTGCGATAACTACGATGGTTTGCTTAGTTTCATTATTTAGAAATACCCATTGGTTAAGCGATTTAGTAGGCGGACTATTTATTGGTGGCGCATTGTTAGTTATAGTGATTGCGGTCGATCGATATGTCCCCTCGAAAAGTCAGGTTTCCTAATGATTGATGGCGTTGGCGTTGATGTCGTTGATATTTCCCGATTTGAAGAATCGTTGGAACGTACTCCTGGTATGCGCGATCGCCTCTTTACTGAAAATGAAAAGATTAAAGGCATGGCTTCATTGGCGGCTAGATTTGCAGCCAAGGAAGCGCTAGCAAAAGCGCTACATGTGCCTCAAGGATTAAATTGGCATGATGCAGAAGTGGTCAATTTAGAAAGTGGTCGACCGGTCTTTTTATTTCGCGGCCAAATGGCAGATTTGATTGATGGTGCCGATGTTCATTTATCTCTATCGCACGATGCTGGAATTGCTTCAGCCATCGTAATAATCGAGCGCTGATGTCTGAGTTAAGGGCGAAAGCAGTAATTGATCTTGGTGCAATTAAAGCCAACATAAAACAAATTCGCACTTTAACCGCTGCGCCGGTAATGGCAGTTGTAAAAGCTGATGCATATGGCCACGGTTTAATTCCAGTTGCCAAAGCAGCAATTGAAGCCGGCGCCGAATGGCTGGGAGTCGCCTTATTAGAAGAGGCATTTGCACTTCGCGCAAACGGCATCATGGTGCCAATACTTTCTTGGTTAGCGCCAAGTGGTTCTGACTTTATTCGGGCTAAGAAAGAAAATATTGATATCGCGGTTTCGTCGCTAAAAGTTCTCTCCGAAATTCCGGCAGGGGCTCGAATTCATTTAGAAGTTGATACTGGTATGACTCGAGGAGGTTTTCTCGATGAATGGCCACAACTACTTAAAAGTGATTTAAGTAAATATGAAATTGTCGGAATTTTTTCGCACTTTGCTCGAGCCGACGAACCAGCCGAGGCACAGAATCAAAGACAGTTAAATTTATTTTCAAAATATGTGAAAGATTTAGCATCACTTGGATTTACACCTATGCGACATATCTCAAATTCTGCAGCAACACTTTCTAATAAAGATGCTCATTTTGATTTAGTGCGTTGCGGAATCGCAATTTATGGACTTTCGCCAGATGTTAAATCTATGGGTGGCTCACAAAAATTAGGACTAAAACCAGCAATGCGCGTTGAAGCTAAATTGCAGTTAGTTAAAAGCGTTCCTTCCGGTAGTGAAGTTGGTTATGGCGCAACTGAAAAAACTTCGTGTGATACCAAAGTGGGTGTTGTTGCCATGGGCTATGCCGATGGTGTGCCACGAATTGCGCATGACGCGGGCGTTACTCACAATGGAAAAAGTGCGCCAATTATTGGCCGGGTTTCAATGGATCAATTTGTGGTTGATTTGGGAGCTGATTCAGATGCCCAAACAGGTGACTGGGTAACTGTATTTGGCGATAGTTATTCAATTGATGATTGGGCAAAAGCTAGCCAAACTATCAATTATGAGATTACTACTCGAATCGGTGTTCGAGTTGTGAAGGTTTACCAATAAATGTATTTGGTTGAAACGCCATTAGAGATGCAAGAACTTGGCACGAAAATTGGCAAAGAATTAATAGCTGGGGATGTAGTGGCACTTAATGGGCCACTTGGAGCTGGCAAAACTGAGTTAACGAAAGGCATTGGCGCCGCCTTAGGGATTTCCGAAATTACCTCCCCGACTTTTGTGATCGCAAGAAGTTACAAAAGTAATCCACCATTTATTCATATGGATACCTATCGATTAATGGCGGGAAGCAACCCATTGGCTGAATTAGAAGATTTAGACTTAAATTCAGAAGGAGCAATCACAGTAATTGAATGGGGCGATTTGGCGAGCCACATAAAAAGCGATTATTTAGAAATTCGAATTGATCGAAGTGATGCGGAGCGTGAGTTCCGAAAAGTTGAATTAATTGGTCACGGTGATCGTTGGGCCGGTTTTTCCGTATGAAAATTTCTCTAGCTTTAGATACCGCGACCAACCGCACAATCATGGCGCTGTTAAATGGTGACCAATTAATTTGGTCTGAAAGCCATGACGGTGCGACTGAACACACCGAAACTTTAATTAAGTTAATCACCGAAGCTACAAAACAAGTTAAAAATATTGATCAAGTCATAGTAGGTATGGGACCAGGACCATTCACTGGTTTGCGCGCTGGGATTGCATTTGCGCAAAGTTTTGCTTTTGCCCGCGGCATACCATTTTTTGGCGTCTGCTCGCTGGATGCGATTGCGGCGCCTATTAACGATGAAGAATTTATTGTCGCAACAGATGCTCGACGTAAGGAACTTTATTGGGCTCATTTCAAATCTGGTAAGCGGGTTTCTGGTCCCAATGTAAGTTCGCCAACCGAATTGCCAAAAATTAAAACCTATTTTGGATTCCCAGACTTAGCTTTTTTCCCTAAATTAAAAGAAACTAATGAAGTTACCGAACCACTCTATCTTCGGCATCCAGATGCCGTTCCTACGGCGGAGCGAAAATGAAAATTCGTCAATTAACTGCGATTGATTTGCCGGCGGTGGTTTCGCTTGAGCGTGAAATATTTAAAAAAGAAGCATGGAGCGTTGGCCAATTTAAGGAGGAGTTAGCTGGTGCTCCGCTAACTAGATATTACGTAATAGCTGAAGATGAAAATCAAAATTTGATTGGTTACGGTGGAATCGCGCAAGGCGTACCAAATTTTGAAGCAGATATCCATACTCTTGCAGTTGCCGAAAAAGCTCGGCGTAAAGGTGTTGGTCGCCAAATCATGGCGGAATTAGAAAACTGGGCAATTGGCCGTCAAGCCAAAGAAATTTTTCTAGAAATGCGAACGACCAATCTTGAAGCGAAACCATTATATGAATCACTTGGCTATGAAGTTATTTCTACTCGCAAAAATTATTACGGTAGCGGCATCGATGCATTTGTTATGCGCAAAGTAGTGACAATATGAGCGAATCCTTAATTCTTGGAATTGAAACTTCGTGTGACGAAACTGCCGTCGGAATCGTTCGTGGTCGAAAGTTACTAGCTAACGTGATCGCCACCAGCATGGATGAGCATGCGCGTTTTGGCGGCGTGGTTCCAGAAATCGCAAGTCGAGCACATTTAGAAAGTTTTCTTTCAGTGCTACGTCAGGCTTTATTGGACGCAAATGTTGCCATGTCGGACATCGACGCTATCGCGGTAACTAGTGGTCCCGGTTTAGTTGGCGCTTTACTTGTCGGGGTCTCTTCAGCAGCTGGTTTAGCAAGCGCGATCGATAAACCACTATATGGCGTTAATCATTTAACAGCGCATATCTCAGTTGATTCTTTAACTCATGAAAATTCGCTAGAACCAACAATTGCGCTATTAGTAAGCGGCGGACACTCATCGATTTTGCAAGTGAATGATCTAACTAAAGATGTCAAAAAATTGGGCGCAACCATGGATGATGCCGCTGGAGAAGCTTTTGACAAGATAGCTCGAATTCTAGATTTAGGTTTTCCTGGTGGCCCGGCAATTGATCGAATTTCACAAACCGGAAATTCAATAGCAATCGATTTTCCGCGCGGTTTAACAACTGCCGAAGATTGGCGCACCCGGCCATTTGAATTTTCATTTTCGGGATTAAAAACCTCTGTTGCTAGATATCTTGAGAATACGCCTAATGCAATAAAAGCAGATGTCGCAGCTTCCTTCCAAGAAGCCGTTGTTGATGTCTTATTGATGAAATCAATTAAAGCCTGTGTTGATTCTGG
>JBDKLQ010000064.1:0-4991 GCA_039795555.1 Actinomycetota bacterium | reverse complement strand
CTTGAGGCGAGTGCGTCCGCACCGCCGACGATTTCACTGATTTCTTGCGTAATTTCGGCCTGACGTGCAGCGTTTGCAAGTCGGGTCAAACTCTTAATTAGTTCATCTGCGTTGTCTGTTGCAGATTTCATTGCGCGACGACGAGCAGCATGTTCTGATGCCGCTGATTGCAGTAACGCATTAAATACACGTGCTTCGATATATCTTGGCAATAATGAATCTAAAACTTGACCCGCATTTGGTTCAAATTCATAAGCTGGTAATAATCCGGTAGATACTTCTGATTCAACAACTTCGAGTGGCAACATGCGACGTGAATCTGGCATTTGCGTCAACATCGATTTAAATTCAGTGTAAACGATATGTAATTCATCAACGCCGATTGGATCCGTCTGCGCATCTTTTAAGAAGGCATTAATAAGTGAGTTACTTATCTCTTTTGCATGCTCATAATTTGGGTTATCTGAAAATCCGGTCCATGATCCCGCAATTGCGCGATTGCGGAATCGATAATAATTAACCGCCTTCCGTCCAACTAAATAACTCTCTACGGTAAGCCCGCGCTCTTTAAGTAACGCAGCCAACTGATCGCCCTCTTTAATGGCTGCATTTGAATAAGCGCCAGCCATTCCGCGATCGGCAGTAATAATCAAAACCGCTGCTCGCTTTGGGTTTGAACTTTCAGAAGTAAGTGGGTGCGCAGTATTTGAAAAAGAAGCTACCGCAGTAACTGCTTTTGTTAATTCAGATGCGTATGGCGAAGAAGCCGCAACGCGTTGTTGCGCTTTCACGATGCGTGAAGCTGAAATAAGCTCCATCGCTTTCGTAATCTTCTTCGTCGCCTTAACCGAACGAATTCGGCGGCGATAAATACGTAGCTGTGCACCCATGGGTAATTACTTCCTTGCAGGAACCTGTCGTGTAATAGTTTCCTGATCAACCTCATCAAGTGCTTCCGCTTCCTTTTCGCTCACCTGCGGCGCTACTGATGGTCGGAACTGTTTCTTGAAATCTTCTACTGCTTTTTCAAGTTTAGAAACTGTGTCATCGGTAAGTTCCTTGGTTTCGGCAATCACAGTAAAGATTTCTTTACGTTCACGATTGATGAAATCAAGAAGTTCAGCTTCAAAACGACGGATGTCGGCTACTGCAACTGAATCTAGTTTTCCAGTTGTTCCGGCCCAAATTGATACAACTTCGCGCTCTAAGCTAAATGGTGAGTACTGGCCTTGCTTTAAAAGTTCAACCATGCGCGCTCCGCGCTCTAATTGAGCTTTTGATGCAGCATCAAGATCCGAACCAAAAGCAGCGAAAGCTTCTAACTCACGGAACTGCGCCAAATCTAGACGAAGGCGTCCGGCAATCTTTTTCATCGCCTTGGTCTGCGCTGAACCACCAACACGTGAAACTGAGATACCTACGTTAATAGCTGGACGTACGCCAGAGTTAAATAAATCTGTTTCCAAGAAGCACTGTCCGTCAGTAATTGAAATTACGTTGGTCGGAATAAATGCCGAAACGTCATTACCTTTCGTTTCAATAATTGGTAAACCGGTCATAGAACCGCCACCCAATTCGTCAGAAAGTTTTGCGCAACGTTCTAGTAAACGAGAATGCAAATAGAACACATCGCCTGGATAAGCTTCACGGCCTGGTGGACGGCGAAGCAACAAGGAAACTGAACGATATGCCTCTGCCTGTTTTGATAAATCATCAAAAACAATTAGAACGTGATCACCGTTGTACATCCAATGCTGACCGATTGCCGAGCCGGTGTATGGCGCTAAGTATTTAAATCCAGCTGGATCAGACGCTGGTGCGGAAACAATAGTTGTGTATTCCATTGCGCCGGCTTCTTCTAACGCGGCACGCACTGATGCAACAGTTGAGCCCTTTTGGCCAATCGCAACGTAAATGCACTTTACGCGCTTCTTCTTGTCGCCTGATTTCCAGTTTTCTAACTGGTTAATAATGGTGTCAACTGCAACTGCGGTCTTACCAGTTTGGCGATCGCCGATAATTAATTGACGCTGACCGCGGCCGATTGCAGTCATTGCATCAATAGCTTTAATACCTGTTTGTAATGGTTCTTTAACTGGTTGACGCTGAACAACAGTTGGTGCTTGTAATTCGAGGGCACGAGTTGCTTCAGCCTTAATCTCACCTTTGCCATCAATAGGTCGACCAAGTGCATCAACAACGCGACCTAAAAAGCCATCACCGACGGGCACTGAAAGAATTTCGCCAGTGCGATAAACCTTTGTGCCTTCTTCAATCCCAGTAAATGTGCCGAGGATAACCACACCGATTTCACGAACATCGAGGTTAAGCGCCAAGCCAAGTGTTCCGTTTTCAAAACGTAATAACTCGTTTGTCATTGTTGAAGGTAGACCTTCAACGCGCGCAATTCCATCTCCCGCTAGCGTGACGATTCCGATCTCTTCGCGACCAGAACCAGCTGGTTGGTATGACTTTACGAAATTCGCTAGTGCATCGCGAATTTCCTCTGGTCGGATCGTGAGTTCCGCCATTTTATTCCTCCTAGTTAATCTAACTATTTAGCTAACGCGAGGTTAGCTTCGGCCATTCGACTGACGATGGTTCCGTCAATCAATTCATCTCTAAAACGAATTGAAACGCCACCCAAGATTTTTGGATCGGTTTCAACATTTACCCGGATGTTTTGTCCAATTTCCTTAGACAAAGCAGCCGATAATTTTTTCTTTTGTTCATCTGTTAACGCCACTGCGCTACGAACTTGAGCAATAACCAAATTGCGACGAGCTGCAGTGGCTGTTGCTAAATCACCGAGCGCACTTTCAATGCTTCGACCGTAAAGGCCGTTGACAATTTGAGCAATTAACGCCTTGGTACCACTGGTCGCGCTAGCCAAAATTTGATTTACCAATGCGACTTTCTCTTTAACCGCATCTGGGTTGCCCGCCAATGCATTTCGTAGTTCTTGATTGTTAGCTAATGAACGAGTGAATGTAAAAACTTCATCTTCTAATTTGTCGAGTTCACCACGAGCATTTGCGGCGCCTGCTTCGGCTTCGATCGCAATTTGTTCAAGCGCAACTAATAGATCGCTTGGTTTCGACCAGCGATTTGTTGCTAACGAAGTTGCTAATTCGAGCGCGTTTTGTGAAATCTTATTTCCAAAAATTTCTTTGAAAAGCGCACCCTTATCAATTTCATTTCGAGCCGGATCAGTTACCGCACGACGTAACGAAATCGAGGTTCCGAGTCCGTTAACCACAACAAATAAATCTTGGGAGAGCTTGGATAAAACTTCAGCGGTTGAACCGCTAATTGTTTTATCAAGGGCAGTACGACCGACAGTTAATGACTGACGGCTGCTACCTCCCAAGTGAATTGTCATTACTTCTCCAAATCCGCCATGAATCGTTCAACGATTCGTGATTGCCGTGCCTGGTCATCTAACGCTTCTCCAACAATCTTGGAGGCGAGCTCTACAGCAAGTGTTCCAACTTCATTTCGAAGTGAAGTAATCGCTTGTTGACGTTCGGCTTCAATGGATGAATGTGCGGTTGCAATGATGCGCGCTGCTTCCTCTTGAGCTTTGGCACGAATTTCATCTGAAATTTGTGCTGCTTGAACTCTTGCCTCTTCGCGAAGAGTTTGTGCTTCTTCGCGTGCGCGTGAGAGTTGCTCGTTATATTGAGTCAAAGCACGTTGCGCTTCCATCTGTGCTTTTTCTGCGCGCTCAATGCCACCTTTAATTGCTTCGGTTCTTTCAGCGAAAGCCTTCTCAAACATTGGTGTTACAAATTTGCGTAACACAAAAAAGAGAATACTGAACGCAATAAAACCCACGATCAATTCGGCGGTATGCGGAATCAGCGGGTTAGCTTGCTCCGCAGCCCTGAATAATCTCTGCATTGTGGTTTCCTTTTAGTTATTTAATTAAATCTTTTGTTGTTCGGTAGCCGATTACAAAATAAATGCAAGAACCAAGCCGAATAGCGCAAGAGCTTCAGCAAGCGCGAATCCAAGGAATGCGATTGGCTGTAGAACGCTACGCGCTTCTGGTTGACGAGCTACGCCGCTGATGTAAGCCGCGAAGATCATTCCAGTTGCAATTGCTGGACCGATTGCAGATAGGCCATAACCGACCAGGTTGAGTGTGCCTTCCATGTTCTTTCCTTCTTTCTATTCTTTTTCTCTTTGAGTTTTTTTGTTAGTGCTCGTCGGCAAGTGCACCGGCGATGTAAAGCGCTGAAAGCAGGGTAATGATGTACGCCTGCAAACATTGGACCATAAATTCGAAGAATGTCATAACGATTCCCATCGCGAATGCGAATGGTGAAACTAACTTCAGGCCAATTACACCTTGCAACAGGTGGTCGCCGCCCAGAATAAAAACCAGCAACAACAAGTGGCCGGCAAACATATTTGCAAATAAGCGCAGCGCAAGGGTCAATGGCCGGGTTATGAAATAGGTAGCAATTTCAATTGGAGTAAGCAAAATGTAGGCAAATTTTGGAACTCCCGGCATGAACATAATGTCTTTTAAATATTTAACGACGCCATGTTTTCTAAAACCTATCCAATGAAAGATGCCATAAGTGAACAACGCCAAAACATATGGAAAAGCGACGTGAGACATTGTCGGAAATTGCAATAGTGGCACAATGCCGAAAAGATTATTTACTAAAACAAAGATAAAAAGTGAAAAAAGGTATGGCACATATTTAACGAAATCATGGCCAATGATTTCTTCGCCCAAGTCTCTGCGAACAAAGTTGTAGATTGATTCGCCAGCAAACTGCAATTTGCTTGGGACCACTGATGCTTTTCTAGAGGCCAAGATAAAGAAAACTGAAATCAAAATTACTGATAAGAAAACCATCAAAATTGGTTTAGTAGTAAAAGGATTACCTTCAATAATTGGTGGAAGGTCGAAATCTTTCGTGCTTGGTGGGACGTACCCTTCGCCACCTTCTAGAAATAGACGCACAAAATCTCCA
>JBDKLQ010000063.1:0-8950 GCA_039795555.1 Actinomycetota bacterium | reverse complement strand
TAGAACAGCAACAGCTGCAAGTCCTAGACCTTCGTTAGCTGATACAACTGCATCTAGCTTTCCGCCAGCCTTAGTTAATTGCTGTTCAAAAATTGTTCCACCCTTGACGTTATCCCAATCTGGAACAGCTTGGTCATCTACAAGTGTGTATGCCTTTGAAGTGATCTTTGGACGGATAACTGAGTCATAACCCTTCTTGAAAAGAGTTGCGTTGTTATCTGTTGGTGAACCATTTAGGTAAACGATACGAGCGTTCTTCTTGCCTGCTTTGTCTAAGCAGCTAACAATTCCTTGGCCCTGTAACTTACCTACAGCAACGTTATCGAATGATACGTAGTAAGAAGCTGAACCCTTAAGAGTTAGACGGTCGTAGTCAATTGTTGGTACGCCTTGCTTCTTTGCCTTGTCCTGAACAGCCTTAGCTGAATCTGAATCAAGGTTAACCATGATTAGAACCTTTGCTCCCTTTGAAAGCATTTGGTCTGCAATGGTTTGGAATGCAGTCTTATCACCGTTTGCATTTTGGATGTCAACAGTTACGCCAGCCTTAGCAAATGCTGCCTTAAGGAATGGACGATCTGCTGTTTCCCAACGTGCTGATGAAGCAGCATCAGGAAGAATTACACCGACGAAATCTGCAGCCTTTGCAGGTGCTGCAACAAATCCGGTGAAAGCAATCGCTGATGCAGCAACTGCAGCAACGAGTGCGTTACGACGCTTTGTCATATTTATTTGAACCTTTCGATTGGTTTTCAAATTTGTCAGTAAATGATTACTGGCAAGTGGCGTTAATCTAATTAGTAGGCACGAAATTGCCCATATTGGAATTTGGACAAAACGGACATTTTTGTTAACGATTAGATAACATTGACCGCGCCTGATTTCACCGCGAAAGCGGAGAGGCCCGCAAGTAGGATTTTCAAATGTCGCCAGCCGAATTACTTGTATCGCAAATCAAATCGGCAATCGCGGCGGCAATAGCTAATGGCGAATTAATTGGTGAGGTTCCAAATGAAATTCCTCTCGAGCGACCTAAAAATCGAGATCATGGAGATTTTGCGACCTCGGTTGCATTGCAATTAGCAAAGGCGGCTGGTGCGCCACCGAGAAAAATTGCCGAAGTGCTGGCTACCAAATTAACTGCGCTACCAGATATTGCAAAGGTAGATATCGCTGGACCTGGATTTATTAACTTCACACTAAATCGGGCCGCTCAAGCGGAATTAATTACAAGAATTTTGTCAGCTGGAAAAAATTATGGAACTGGCGATTCACTAAACGGCATCGCAATTAATTTGGAATTTATCAGCGCAAATCCAACTGGGCCACTACATCTAGGCCATACCCGTTGGGCTGCAGTTGGTGATGCGCTTGGGCGAGTGTTGACTGCAGCTGGCGCAAATGTAACTCGCGAGTTTTATATTAATGATCGAGGCGTTCAAATGGATTTATTTGGAAAATCGGTGCAAGCCGCCGCAAATGGTAATCCAATTCCAGAAGATGGCTATCAAGGTGAATATATTTCTGATTTAGCAAAAGCGATTGTCACTACTCATAAATCCATTTTGGAATTACCTGAACCGGATCAATTTATTGAATTCCGAGAGCGGGCATATGAGCTGCAACTTGCTGAGCAGCAAAAAGTTTTAAAAACTTTTAATACCAATTTTGACGTGTGGTTTTCTGAGCGTTCGCTTCATGACGGTGGAGCGGTGGCTCATGGTTTGGATCGTTTGAAAAAACAAGGTCACGTATTTGAGGCTGATGGTGCGACCTGGTTGAAGACAACTGATTTTGGTGACGATAAAGATCGGGTCCTAATTAAAAATGATGCATCTTTAACTTATTTTGCGTCAGATACGGCGTATTACATTAATAAACGAGAACGCGGTTTCGATATCTGCATATACATGTTAGGGGCTGATCATCATGGGTATGTCGGCCGGTTAAAAGCAACTGCGGCATGTGCTGGTGATGATCCTAATTACAACATCGAAATTTTAATTGGCCAACTTGTAAAAATTATGCGCGGTCAAGAAGAAGTCAAGCTCTCCAAACGTGCCGGAACGATTATCACCTTGGAAGACATTGTTGATGAAGTTGGGGTTGATGCTGCCAGATATACCTTGATTCGCTATCCAGTAGACACACCAATGACAATGGATTTAGCGCTTTTGAAAGAGAATACAAACGACAACCCGGTTTATTATGTTCAATATGCTCATGCACGAATTGCAAATTTGATTCGAAATGCCAATGAATTAGGTATCAAAGTTGGTGAATTTGACACTAGCCAAATCTCACATGATCGTGAAAATGAATTACTCGGGGCGCTGGATGAATACCCGCGAATTGTGGCTTTCGCTGCAGAACTTCGCGAGCCACATCGAGTTGCTAGATTCTTAGAAGAAATTGCTGGGATCTATCACCGATTCTACGCTGATTGCCGAGTGCTACCGATTGGCGAAGAGCAAATCTCGCCGATTCATATTGCTCGAGTAAATCTATGCGCAGCAACGCGTCAAGTATTGGAGAATGGGCTCTCATTATTGGGCGTAAGCGCGCCGGAACGGATGTAGCGATGAGTGTCTGGTCGGCAAATGTTTCATTTGCCAGTGGGCCACTTGTTGTCGCTGGTTGTTCGGCATCAGATTTAGCAAAAGAATTTGGCACCCCAGCTTTTATTTTGGATGAAACGGATTTCCGAACCAGAGCTACCGAGTATAAAAATGAATTGGAAAAAGTTTTTCCAAATAGCGTTGTTTACTATGCTGGAAAAGCATTTTTGTGCGTTGAATTAGTTAGATGGCTAGATCAACTTGGCCTTGGTGTTGACGTTGCAACTGGCGGCGAATTGGCTGTGGCGTTAGCCGGAAAAATTCCAGCTGAACGTATCAAAGTTCACGGCAACAATAAATCAATTTCCGAAATTACCCGCGCAGTAGAGGCAGGTGTTGGATCGATTGTCATTGATTCGATAATAGAGATTGAACGAATTGCCGCAGTGGCCAAAAAAATGGGCAAAGTACAACCAGTAATGATTAGGTTAACTCCTGGCGTACATGCTGAAACTTCACACGCTGCTATTGCAACCGCACATGAAGATGTGAAATTTGGATTATCAATTTCTAGCGGTGCCGCTTGGCAGGCGGTGCAAGAAATTAAAAAATACCCAGAACTTGATTTACGCGGAATTCACGCACACATTGGGTCTCAAATTTTTAATTTATCTGGACATGTTGAGACTGCCAAGTTGCTGATTGAATTTATGGCTCGGTATCGAGATGAATTCGGCAGCGAATTGGCTGAATTAGATTTAGGCGGCGGGTTTGGGATTGCTTATGTTGACAGCGATAATCCAAATTCAGTTTCAGAAATTATGAAAACGATTCATGAAGTCGTTGACTCGACCTGTACCGCAGCATCATTAAGAATTCCAAAAATTTCAATTGAACCAGGACGTGCCTTAATCGGCCCGGCCATGTTTACGTTGTATGAAGTGGGCACAATAAAGGAAGTCGTTTTAGATAACGGAAATATCCGAACCTATATTTCCGTCGATGGTGGAATGAGTGACAACATTCGACCAAGCTTGTACGACGCGATTTACACCGCAAGACTTGCAAATCGAACTTCAAATAACACCACAAGAGATTCGCGAGTAGTTGGAAAACATTGCGAAACTGGTGACATTTTGATTAACGAAATTGATCTGCCAAACGATGTTGTGGCTGGAGATTTAATTGCGGTTGCGGCAACTGGCGCATATAACCGAAGCATGGCGAGCAACTACAACCATGTACCAAGACCACCAGTAATTGCAGTAAAAAACGGAAAAGCACGCGTGATTTTGCGTCGCGAGACCGAAGCAGATTTATTGTCACTCGACGTCTAGTCGGGCATGAAAGAATACGCAGATGGAAAAGATCAAAATCGGCATGCTTGGCTGCGGCGTTGTTGGTGGCGCAGTAGCGCAACAGTTACTGCAAAACGCTGCCGATCTTGAAGCTCGCACGGGAGCAAAACTTGAATTAGTAAAAGTGGCAGTTCGGGATGTTAATAAAAAGCGTGATGGCGTGCCGGTCAATTTGGTTACGGCAAATCCTAATGAAGTGGTTGCCAATCCAGATATCAATTTAGTAATTGAGTTAATGGGTGGAATTGAGCCGGCTCGAGACCTACTATTAACAGCGATTAAAAACGGTAAATCTATTGTCACCGCAAATAAGGCATTGTTGGCAAAATACGGTGCTGATTTATTTGCAGCTGCAGATAAAGCGGGCGTTGATCTTTATTACGAAGCCGCCGTTGCCGGAGCGATTCCGATCATTCGCCCGTTACGCGAATCGTTGGTCGGAGATCAAATCCAGCGGGTAATGGGCATTGTTAATGGCACCACTAATTACATCCTCACCAAAATGGATGAAGAAGGTTTACCGTTTAACGCGGTATTAAAAGAGGCCCAAAATCTTGGATTCGCCGAAAGTGATCCCACTGCAGATATTGAAGGCCATGACGCCGCCGCAAAAGCAGCGATTTTAGCCGGCTTAGCTTTTCATACCAGAGTTTCAATCGATGATGTTTATTGCGAAGGAATCAGCAAAATCACAGACGAAGATGTTTCAGTTGCAAAATCTATGAACCAAGTTATAAAACTTGTTGCAATCGCAGAGTTAAATGACAAAGATCAAATTAGCGTTCGAGTTCATCCAGTGATGCTTAAACGCAGCCATCCACTTGCTTCAGTTCGCGAATCATTTAATGCCGTATTCGTTGAAGCAAAAGCTGCGGGACAATTAATGTTTTATGGTCGCGGTGCAGGTGGTGCACCAACTGCATCGGCAGTTTTAGGTGATTTAGTCGCCGTCGGTCGCCATTTGGCAAATGATTCAGTTGGACCACGTGAAAGCGATTACGCAGATCGCGAAATTGCGCCCATGGATTCAATCCAAAGTCGCTTTTTGATTCGCTTAGCTGTTGCTGACAAGAGCGGTGTGTTAGCCACAATTGCTAACGTTTTCGCAAGCGAATCGGTATCAATTCAAACTGTTCGCCAAACTGGAAGCGCAAATGAAGCCGAACTAATCGTTGGAACACATCGCACAAGTGAAAGATCAATTAATGCAACCATTAAGAAATTAAATGGCCTTGATGTTGTAAGAAATGTAGACAGCGAAATTCGAGTAGAAAGTTAATTAATTGAAACTTTTCGGCGGTAGAAATAGCGGCGCGCATCAATGGCGTGGCGTGATTGAGGAGTACCGCGATCGATTACCAGTTTCAAGTCGCACCCCAATTGTTACGCTGCGCGAAGGCGGCACACCATTAATCGAAGCCAAAAATCTTTCAAAGCTACTTAATAATGAAATCTGGCTTAAGTACGAAGGTACAAATCCGACTGGTTCGTTTAAAGATCGCGGCATGACGATGGCAATTTCAAAAGCAGCCGAAGATGGTGCGAAGGCAGTTATTTGCGCTTCAACTGGCAATACTTCTGCAAGCGCCGCTGCTTATGCAGCAAAGGCGGGAATGGTTCCAGCAGTTTTAGTTCCTGAAGGAAAGATTGCAATGGGCAAACTTGCTCAAGCCGTAATTCATGGCGCAACACTTTTGCAAGTTGAGGGCAATTTTGATGATTGTTTAACTTTGGCTCGCGAACTTTCTGAAAAATATCCAGTCGCTCTTGTTAACTCCGTTAATCCTTATCGAATAGAAGGCCAAAAAACTGCATCATTTGAAATTGTCGATTTCCTAAATGATGCGCCGGATTATCATGTTCTGCCAGTTGGCAATGCAGGAAACATCACGGCATATTGGAAAGGGTATTTGGAGTATCGAGGCGCTCGAAAAACTTCACGGTTACCAAAGATGTGGGGTTTTCAAGCAGCTGGTGCCGCACCAATTGTTAAAGGTGAAGTAGTGAAAAAGCCCGAAACGATTGCAACGGCAATTCGAATTGGAAATCCAGCATCATGGGATGGGGCAATTGCAGCCCGCGATAAATCGGGCGGTTTAATCGATTCGGTTACTGATGAAGAAATTTTGAATGCCTACCGATTGCTGGCAGCAAAAGAGGGAGTTTTCGTAGAACCATCAAGCGCCGCTGGGATTGCTGGATTATTGAAGCATCAACAAAATGGCACGCTGCCAAAAGCTAAGCGAATGGTGGTAACAGTTACAGGCCATGGATTGAAAGATGTGCAGTGGGCGCTGGAAAGTGCCGCGGATCCAATCGTGGTGCCAGTTAATGCAAAAATCGCAGCTGAGAAATTAGGCTTGGCATAAATGTCACGATTAACTTTTCGCGCTAGCGCTTATGAAGTTCAAGTTCCAGCATCAACGGCAAATATTGGACCTGGATTTGATGCATTCGGAATGGCCCTAGAACTTCGTGATCGATATATAGCGCAAGTATTAGATGAAAAAACTTTAGATGTTGATGTTGCTGGCGAAGGCGCCGACGAAGTTCCGCGCGATCATAAAAATTTAGTCGTGAAAGCGATGTATCAAGGATTTGATTTTTTGGGTGGAAAACCAGCTGGCATTGCACTTCGTTGTTTAAATAACATTCCACATAATCGTGGCCTTGGTTCGTCGGCTTCGGCAATTGTTGGCGGCTTGGCACTAGCACGAGCTTTGGTAGTTGGAGCTGCCGATCGCATGACCGATGACGATCTCTTAACCATCGCTACAGAAATGGAAGGCCACCCAGATAACGTTTCAGCTTCGATATTTGGCGGCGCAACATTTGCTTGGCAAGGTAATGAATTTGCTGAATGCATCAAACTGCCAATTTCAAATCGGATTAGCGCCGTTGCATTTATTCCAGAAAGTGAATTACCAACCAGCAAAGCACGTAAAATGTTGCCAGAATCAATTCCGCATGGAGATGCGGTTCAAAACTCAATTAGAACCGCAATGTTGACCCAAGCATTAACAACGCGACCTGATTTATTATTACAAGCAACCGAAGATTTTCTCCATCAAAATTATCGCGAAAGTGCAATGCCAAAATCCTTGGCATTGATGAACAAATTGCGCGCTGCCGGAGTTCCGGCATTTATCAGTGGTGCTGGACCTGCGGTATTAGCCCTTCGACTTGATGCAAATATTGATAATGAAAATGAACTTACCGATTTAGCTCGGGTAGCAGGTGGTGGCTTTAAAGTTGAGCAAATTGAGATTGCTCAGACTGGCTTCCAAGTAGCCACGATTTAGCCTTGAATTTCACTAGTTTTTGGATTTTGCAGGCGACTTGGCAATCTGATAGCCTTCTCTTATCTGAAACGGCGATCGCCGAGATTCAAATCAGATAATCACAAATTTCCAAAATAATCGGTTTATTTTGGATGAATCAAACAAATAGAAACCAAATAGGAAAAACCTAAAACAATGAGTGAAGATACAAAAGTTCGTTCACAGAGCCCAGAACTTGAATCAATGTTGCTTCCGCAGCTTCAAGCAGTGGCTTCCCAACTAGGTATCGAAGGCGCCGCCAAAATGAAGAAGGCCGCGTTAGTTACTGCGATTTCAGATTTACAAGCCCAAAACCGCGAGTCAGCAAAAGCTGAACGTGAAGCTGCGCGTGCAGAACGTGATGCCCGTCGAGCCGAACGCCGTGGCGATCGAAATGATCGCAATGACCGTGGCGACCGTAACGATGGCGGCGATGACAACGATCGAAATGATCGAAATGATCGTGGTGACCGTAACGATGGAGGCGAAAATGATCGTTTCCGAGGACGTAATCGTGACCGTAATCGTGACCGCAATCGCGAAATTGAAATTCGCGAAGATGATGTTTTATTACCAGTAAGCGGTTTATTGGATATTTTAGAAAACTTTGCATTTATTCGCACTGGCGGATATTTGCCAACACCAAATGATGTTTATGTTTCATTGCAGTTGGTTCGCAAAAATCATCTTCGTAAAGGAGATGTAGTTACTGGCGTAGTCCGCCAACCACGGGAGGGTGAACGCCGCGAAAAATTTAATGCATTGGTTCGCGTTGATTCTGTTAATGGCGTCTCTCCTGAAGAATCACGTGATCGAATTGAATTTTCAAAATTGGTTCCGCTGTACCCACAAGAGCGATTGCGTCTAGAAACCCAACCTAATGTTTTGACAACTCGTGTCATCGATTTAATTGCGCCAATTGGAAAAGGCCAACGCGGTCTAATTGTTTCGCCGCCAAAGGCCGGTAAAACAATGGTGCTCCAGTCAATTGCAAATGCAATTACTGAAAATAATCCAGAGTGTCACTTGATGGTGGTTCTAGTTGACGAACGCCCAGAAGAAGTTACAGATATGCAGCGATCAGTTAAAGGTGAAGTTATTGCTTCTACTTTTGATCGCCCAGCGGATGACCACACTACGGTTGCTGAATTAGCAATTGAACGCGCAAAGCGTTTAGTGGAGATGGGCCATGATGTAGTTGTGCTGCTAGATTCAATTACTCGTTTGGGCCGCGCGTACAACATTGCGGCGCCAGCATCTGGTCGAATTCTTTCTGGTGGCGTTGATTCGGCAGCGCTTTATCCGCCAAAGAAGTTTTTCGGCGCAGCCCGCAATATTGAAGATGGCGGATCGCTAACAATTTTGGCAACTGCGCTAGTTGAAACCGGTTCTCGAATGGACGAAGTTATCTTCGAAGAATTTAAAGGAACTGGAAACATGGAACTTAAGCTTGATCGCAAAATTGCTGATAAGCGAATTTTCCCAGCAGTTGATGTGGATGGTTCTGGAACTCGTAAAGAAGAAATTCTTATGGGTAAAGAAGAGCTCAATATTGTTTGGAAATTACGTCGCGTGCTACACGCACTTGAGCCACAACAGGCTCTTGAATTGTTACTAGAAAAGATGAAGGGCACAAAGTCGAACGTTGAATTCTTAATGCAAATACAGAAGACAACGGTTGGTCCTGATTCTGAAAATGGTGGCGCAGCTACAA
>JBDKLQ010000062.1:0-3812 GCA_039795555.1 Actinomycetota bacterium | reverse complement strand
GAAGATTTAATTTTAGGTGTGCCAAATGGAACTGTTGTTTATGATGCCAATGGAGTTCAGATTGCTGATTTAGTTGGAACTGGTACAACATTTTTGGCAGCCGAAGGTGGCCGCGGCGGATTAGGAAACGCTGCGCTCGCAAATTCCAAACGACGAGCACCAGGATTTGCGTTGCTTGGCGAGCCAGGTGAAGAGCGCGCATTAACTTTAGAATTAAAAAGCGTTGCAGATATCGCGCTGGTTGGATTTCCATCCGCTGGTAAGTCATCTTTGATTGCTGCGATTTCACAAGCTCGACCAAAAATTGCAGATTATCCATTTACAACATTGGTGCCAAACCTTGGTGTGGTCCAAGCGGGTGAAACGCGATTCACTGTTGCCGATGTCCCAGGTTTAATTCCAGGGGCCAGCCAAGGTAAAGGTTTGGGATTGGAATTTTTACGCCACGTCGAACGCTGCGTTGCATTGGTGCACGTTCTAGATTGCGGCACGTTGGAAACCGATCGCAACCCAATCGATGATTTAGAAATAATTGAATCGGAATTGCGCCAATATGGCGGTTTAGAAAACCGGCCAAGAATTGTGGCGTTAAATAAAGTAGATCTGCCTGACGCAAAAGTAATGGCCGAAATGGTTACCAAACCTTTGCAAGAAAAGGGTTATGAGGTTTATCCAATCTCAGCGGCAACGCGAGAAGGAATCCAAGAACTTCTTTGGGCCATGGCCAAACTTGTCCAGGACGCCCGCGCAGAAAATAAATCTGACGAAAAGACCAGAATAGTTTTGCGTCCAATGGCCGTAAATGATTCTGGATTTACAGTAACTGCAAACAAGGATGGTTCATTCACGGTTATTGGAAAGAAAATCGAACGTTGGGTCCGGCAAACTAATTTCCAAAATGCTGAAGCAATTGGCTATTTGGCAGATCGATTGGCAAGTGCCGGCGTTGAAAAGGAATTATTTAAAAAAGGCGCCATCGCCGGTAGTGAAGTTCGAATTGGCGATGATGCCAATGCCGTGGTCTTCGATTGGGAACCAACCATTGAAGCAGGCGCCGAAAAGCTAGCTGGAAATCTGCAACGCCGCGGTGAAGATGCGCGAATAGATAATCCATGGCGCGCTGATGAAAAAGTTAAAGATCAGCTAACTGAGAGTGAAATTGCGCGACAATGGGAGTACAACGTTGAAAATCCAAATACGCCAGGAGATCGATGATGCGCGCTGAGGTTAGTAAGGCGAAACGGATTGTCATCAAGATTGGTTCATCTTCACTAACTGGAAAAGCCGGCCAATTTTTGGATTCAGCTGCAGTTGATGCGTTGGTGGATGTGGTTGCAATTGCCAAAAAACGCGGCGCAGAAGTTGTGGTGGTTACCTCCGGCGCAATTGCTGCCGGTCTAGCACCACTAGGTTTAAAGGAGCGGCCACGAGATTTAGCTACTCAACAAGCTGCAGCATCGGTTGGCCAAGGATTACTAATTCATCGCTACACCGAAAGTTTTGCGCGACATGCCATTACGGCTTCACAAGTACTTTTAACTACCGCGGATGTAGTGCGCCGCTCGCATTATCAAAGTGCGCAACGAACATTATCGAAATTATTAAGTCTTGGGGTGGTACCAGTAATTAATGAAAATGATTCCGTTGGTACGGGCGAAATAAGATTTGGCGACAACGATCGCTTATCTGCACTAGTTTCACTTTTAATTGATGCGGATCTACTCGTGCTAGTTAGCGATATCGATGCACTTTACGATGCGCCGCCAACCCAAAGTGGTGCTAAGCGAATCAGTGAAGTTACCGATTTTTCAAAATTAGATGGAATTGAAATCGGCGGCGCGGGCTCTGCAGGTGTTGGCAGCGGGGGAATGGTTACCAAAATCGAAGCAGCTCGGATTGCGGCAAGTAATGGAACTGCGATGCTTTTAACTTCTGCACAAAATTTATCGGCGGCGCTATCTGGTGACGAAGTCGGTACTTTTTTCCATGCTGGAAAAGTGACTAAGAGTGCGCGGTTGCTTTGGCTTGCTCATGCTTCGTCGGCAAGCGGCAAACTTCATTTAGATGCGGGCGCAACTAAGGCAATTGTCGAACGAAGTGTTTCGCTACTGCCTGCCGGTGTAACTAAAGTTGAAGGCAACTTTGAAGCAGGCGATAGCGTTGATTTGGTTGGATCTGATGGAAAAGTTATTGCGCGCGGCTTAGTTAATTTTGATTCAGATGAAATTCCGCAAATGTTGGGCCGTTCGACCAAAGAATTGGCGGCAACTTTGGGCGCTGAATTCGAACGCGAATTAGTGCATCGCGATGATTTAGTAATTCTTTAGTGATTCTTTAGTAATAGTTTAGATCTGATTAGCAATCTGTTGCATAACATCTACAACTTTCTTGCTCATCGAACCATCGTCCGTTGGGTAATCACTTAATTTAACGATAACTACACCTACATCCTGTTGCACATAAACGTATTGGCCATGTAGTCCATCGAGCATCATTACACCTGGATATGGATGCCAAATTTGCGCGCCATAACCCCATTCATCAAGCGTTACCACTGGCTCTTTCAATCGCGCCATCCACTTAGCACTAATTACATTTTGGCCACCAATTGCAGCACCACCGTTATTCATTAACAATTGACCAATTCGGGCATAATCACGCGCAGTTGCGTTAAAGCAACAGAAAGTTTTTTCCAATCCTCCAATATGATCGACATTCCAAAATGCGCGATCTTGGGCGCCAATTGGTTGCCACACATTTTTTTCAAAATATTTTGAAACCGTTTGGCCAGTAATTTTTTGGATCACCATTCCAAGCATTTGGGTATTAATGCTTTTATAACTTGGATCATTACCTGGAGTTCCGGTCATCTTCCGATTGTGCGATAGCCACCATTTCAAATCTGTTGAGGCATACATCTGGGCAATCGCAACGCCCCATCCTTGCGGTCCAGTTGGGTAATCGTCTTTTGCGGCAATCCCCGAGTTCATATCGAGTAAGTCGCGGATAGTAATTTGATCAAAGGATGTGCCAGCCTTGTACTCAGGCAAAATACTTACAAAAGTATCGCTCTCTTTTAATTTTCCTTCATCAATTAATTGACCAATCATAAAAGATGTCAAAGTTTTCGCTGCCGAATATGAAGGAAAAGGTGTTTTTTCGTCTTTGCCGTTGAAATACTTTTCAAAGATTACTTTGCCATTTTTAATGACGATAAAAGAATTTGTTTTAGATTCACTAAAGAACTTTTCTAGCGACACATTGTCGCCACCAAAATTAACTACTGATGGAAGCTTGCCATTTCCTTTGCTCCACGCCAATCGTTGGTCTGCTGGTTCAATGTAATGAGCGGGCATCAAATATGGCGTCTTAGATGCTGGGGCAAGGCCAAGTTTGATTGTCGCAATTGGTTCGGGATATCGAATGACTTTCATAAATCCGAATAGGGCTAAGTAAATTACCAAGAGGGTTGCGACTGTGCGCTTAATTAATTTGAACACCTCGTAAGAGTATTCCCCGATAGGCTTTCCGTCATGGAAGCGGCAGCAATTGTTAGCGATCTTGCGCGTAAAGCGCGCTTAGCCTGGCGTTCTTTAGCTAGCGCCAATGGCTCCGAGCGCTCTGCTGCGCTTATAAAAATCGCAGAAGAAATTGAAAGCCGGATTCCTGAAATTGTGGCGGCAAACCAGAAGGATCTTGAACTTGGCCGGGCCGAAAATTTGAATTCACAATTAATGGATCGATTACTTCTAAATGAGTCCCGCGTCAAAGCAATTGCTAATGGAGCGCGAAAAGTGGCGACGCTGCCTGAT
>JBDKLQ010000061.1:0-6252 GCA_039795555.1 Actinomycetota bacterium | reverse complement strand
CCGTGCACTATCAGTTCCGCTCTTTTGGGATTTATCTTTAAATTGCGTCATTCGGCTTGCTTCACCAAAGCCGGCTAAACACTCCATGACCCAGCCAAGTTGATTGTGTTCTGGTAAATGTGATTGAACAAAAATAGTAGAAACTTTTGGATCAATACCAATTGCAATTAATTGCGCTGCAGAAGCCAAAGTGCGACGTCGAAAAACTGCAGGGTCTATCTCATTAGTAAGTGCATGCAGATCGACAACGCAGTAGTAAGCATCATTTCCATCTTGAAGGGCTACCCATTGCCGTAGCGCACCCAAATAATTCCCCAGGTGGAACGACTCTGATGTTGGTTGTATGCCGGATAGAACGCGCTTCATGGGCGCAATTCTCGCACGCAACATCTATTCACTGCGTGAAATGAGTAGCTGGCCAACCCGATGTCCTTCGAGAGTTAATACAACTATCCGAATTCCGTTGAGATTCACCACATCATGAACTTTTGGCATCCGTCCTAAGAAGTGCATGACAAATCCACTTACGGTCTTATAGGGACCTTCAGGAATTTCAATTCCAGTTTCATCGAATAGGTCAGTAAGTGAAGTCAAACCATCGATTTCTAGATCACCGGTACGAGTTTCCAATGAAATCTCTTCTTCGGCATCGTCATATTCGTCGCGAATTTCGCCGATTAAACATTCGACTAAATTCTCTAAAGTAACAATTCCGTCTGTCCCGCCGTATTCATCGAGCACTATCGCTAAATGTTGCCTTTGTTCTCTCATTTCAGTTAGTGCTGGCAAAACACCCTTGGTACCAGGTAAAAACATCACGGAACGAACCAATTCTTGAATCTTGGCATTTGGGCTGGCGATATTTGGATCCAATAGGTCGCGAACGTGAATAAATCCGATAACTTCATCGGTGCTACCGCGAACAACCGGATATCTTGAATGAGATTTTTCTACTGCAAGAGCAATTGCTTTACTTACCGGAAGCGAAGAATCCATGAATTCCACTTCGGTGCGCGGCACCATAACTTCACTTACAGCGCGATCGCTTGCATTGAAGACTTCTTCTACGATATCGCGTTCTTCTTCGGTCAATGCGGTGTGCCCAGTAACCAAATCAACCAACTCTTCTTCCGAAATTTGGTCGCGGGAAACTTTTGGATCAATACCAAATAAGCGCATGACTAAATCAGTTGATTTTGAAAGAGTCCAGATAATTGGTCGGAAAAGCTTTGCTATCAAATCAAGTACTGGTGCGGATTGAAGTGAAATCATTTCACTTTTATAAATCGCCAATCTCTTTGGCACTAGTTCGCCAAAAACCAACGAAAAATATGAAATTAAAAGTGTCACAATTACAATTGCGGTAGTTGTTGCTGTCTCTTTTGATAGGCCCCATTCGCTTAAAGTTGGCGCGATATACCGACTTAACCTTTCGGCTCCTAGCGCTGCAGATAAGAAACCGCAGACAGTAATTCCAACTTGAGCAGCGGCGAGAAAGCGATTTGGATTTCTTGTTAGCTTAAAAACTCGTTCGCCGCGAATTCCCTTAAGCGCCAATTGCTTTATTTGACCTTCGCGCAATGAGAGCAAGGCAATTTCGGCGGATACGAATAGGGCGGCGAAAAGAATCAGGCCCGAGACCAGTAACAGGTCCTTAAACAGTGCCATCAGGTGGGAAAGATTAGAGCACCGCTTGGTATCTCTGCACATTTAGGCGTAATGTGCGCTCGTTCCACCTTAATCCAACGGATCGTCGGGCACGTACCTGCCCGGATAAGGAGATTTGAAATGGCATCAGTTGTATTTGAGAAAGCAAGCCGAATTTATCCAGGTAGCACAAATCCTGCGGTCGATAATTTAGATTTAGAAATTGGCGATGGTGAATTTCTAGTTTTAGTTGGACCATCTGGTTGCGGAAAATCAACTTCGCTTCGCATGTTGGCAGGTTTAGAAGATATTGACTCTGGTCGCGTTCTAATTGGCGATCGCGATGTTACAAATGTGGCACCAAAAGATCGAGACATTGCGATGGTATTCCAGTCTTATGCCCTATACCCACATATGACTGTGGCTGAAAATATGGGATTTGCTTTGAAAATTGCGGGAGCATCAAAAGAAGAGCGAGATCGCCGCGTCGTTGAAGCTGCAAAATTACTAGACCTAGAGCAATACCTAGATAGAAAACCAAAGGCGCTCTCAGGTGGCCAGCGTCAACGCGTTGCTATGGGGCGCGCAATTGTTCGCGAACCACAGGTATTCTTAATGGACGAACCATTATCAAATTTGGATGCAAAGTTGCGTGTGGCAACTCGTACCCAAATTGCAGCGCTACAGCGTCGCCTAGGGATTACAACTGTTTATGTCACTCACGACCAAGTTGAGGCAATGACTATGGGTGATCGGGTAGCAGTTTTAAAAGATGGTTTATTACAACAGGTAGATACGCCACGAAATCTTTATGATCGCCCAGCAAATGCATTCGTTGCCGGATTTATTGGATCACCTGCGATGAATCTATTGCTTAGCCCAATAAATAATGGTCAAGCGCAACTTGGCCATCTTTCAATTCCAGTTCCAGCCGGTGCTGGGCAACAAGTAATTGTTGGCGTTCGCCCAGAAGGTTGGGCACCAGCAGCTTCTGGTTTTGAAGTAAAAGTTGACGTTGTCGAAGAATTAGGTTCCGACGCATATGTTTATGGAAAACCAGTAGATCCAGCAGTTAAATTTGCTAACGCTTCTGATGAAGGTGCGCAAGTAATTGTTCGTTGGGACCCAAAGAATCCGCCAAAAATTGGCGACCAAGTTAGCGTTCAAGCAAATCCAGAGTCGATTCACTTGTTTAACGCTGAAAGTGGTGCGCGGCTTTAAGCCATCGCTTTCTTTAAATTCTCGTCAATAGAATTTAAGAATTCTTGAGTCGTTTGGAATGGCGAATCTTTGCTGATTAGAACAGCTAAATCTTTTGTCATCTTGCCCTGCTCTACCGTCTCGATACATACCCGTTCTAACGTTTCGCAGAATTTCGCCAACTCAGGATTGTTATCAAGTTTTGCGCGGTGCGCCAATCCTTGAGTCCAGGCAAAGATTGAAGCGATTGGGTTTGTTGAGGTCGCTTTTCCTTTTTGATGATCACGATAGTGGCGGGTAACTGTTCCGTGTGCCGCTTCTGCTTCGCAGATTTTTCCATCTGGTGTCATTAAAACTGAAGTCATTAAACCCAACGAACCGTAACCTTGTGCCACGGTGTCTGACTGAACGTCGCCGTCATAATTCTTACAAGCCCAAACATAGCCGCCCTCCATTCGAAGCGACATCGCAACCATGTCATCAATTAAGCGATGCTCGTACCAAATTCCGAGGGCATCAAATTGCGATTTAAATTCTTGCTCATAAATTTCTTGGAAGATATCTTTGAATCGACCGTCATAAGCTTTAAGAATCGTGTTCTTCGTTGAAAGGTAAACCGGATATTTGCGTAACAATCCATAGTTCAATGAAGCTCTCGCAAAATCACGAATTGAGTCATCGACGTTGTACATCGCGAGTGCCACACCAGAAGACTTGAAATCAAAAACTTCAAGGTTCATCGGTTCGCCGCCACCTTCTGGCACATAAGAAAGAGTTAGCTTTCCTGGTCCAGGTACTTTGAAGTCAGTTGCACGATATTGATCGCCAAATGCATGGCGCCCAATCACAATTGGCTTAGTCCAATGGGGAACCAACCGCGGCACATTAGAAATGATGATTGGTTCGCGGAAAATCACGCCACCTAAAATGTTGCGAATCGTTCCGTTTGGCGATTTCCACATTTTTTTCAATTTAAATTCTTCGACGCGTGCTTCATCCGGTGTGATGGTTGCGCACTTAATTCCAACGCCATGTTTTTGAATCGCTTTAGCCGCATCAATGGTTACTTGATCATCGGTCGCATCGCGATGCTCAATTCCTAAATCATAATATTCAAGATTTACATCTAGATAAGGAAGAATCAATGAATCCTTAATAAATTGCCAAATGATGCGGGTCATTTCATCGCCGTCAAGTTCGACGACTGTTCCTTGTACTTTGATCTTTGACATACTTATTTACATATCCTTTACATCTGCTTGCTTGGCTCTAACCGCTTCAGCAGCTTCTTTGAGTGATACCAGCTCTGAATCAGTTAGCTTAGTTTCTACAATTTTCTTAACTCCAGTCCGTCCGATTTCGGCTTCAACTCCAAGATAGACGCCAGAAATTCCAAACTCACCATCTACCCAGGCACAAACCGGCATGGTGCCACCAGAATCTTCAATTACTGCTTTGGCCATACGGGCAGCTGCCGCTGATGGCGCGTAGTAGGCCGAACCGGTCTTCAATAACGCGACAACTTCAGCGCCACCATTTCGAGTTCGAACGACTAATTCTTCTATTTCAGCCGCAGATAATTTTTCGGTCAGCGGCGCACCATTTACGGTGCATCGACTTGGAACTAGAACCATGGTTTCGCCATGCGAACCAAGTGTCAAAGTTTGTACGCTGCCAACTGGAACGCCTAACTTCTCAGCAACAAAATTGGTAAATCGTGCGGTATCAAGCATTCCCGCCTGTCCCATTACCCGATGATGCGGAAACTTTGTAGCAATTTGCGCCAATGCAGTCATTTCATCAAGTGGATTTGAAACCACAATGATTACTGCATTCGGCGAATGTTTAGCAATATTTTCAGCAACGCCGCGAACGATGCCGGCATTTACGCCAATTAAATCCATTCGGCTCATTCCCGGTTTACGTGGCAGTCCAGCAGTAATTACAACTACATCAGAATTTGATGTAGCTTCATAACCGGCGCCTTCTGGGGTTGTGGTGGCGCCAACAATTTTTGTTTCGAATTTTTCGATTGATCTAGATTGGTTCATGTCGAGTGCCAATCCTTCTGGCTTGCCCTCGACGATGTCGGTAAGAACTACGGTCTCAAAAATATTGTATTCCGCTAAACGCATTGCGGTAGTTGAGCCATAGAAACCAGCTCCGACGACGGTTACTTTTCCGCCCATTAGAACCCCTTTATACAATTAATATTTAGGGGTAAACCTTATCGCCCGTGTGGAAGCACAATTGCCACGACAAGAAGCGCTAGGCCTATTAGTAATGCGAAATATCTCTCGATTTTTCTATTCTGCCCAATGCTGGCACCGATTACTGCGAGCGCTATCACAATTGATCCGGTTCGGACAAATCCAAGAAAAGCTGTAACTAAACCAAGAAGTGCTATTGCGGTTATCGAATTTTTACTAAATGTTTTCATTTAGCCGTAACTACATTTCGAAGTAACATGGCGCGAGTCATTGGACCTACTCCACCCGGCATTGGTGCAAAAAAACCGGCAACATCTTTTACTGCTGGATCTACATCGCCAATTAAGCCATCTTGGGTACGAGAAATCCCTACATCGATAATTGCTGCACCAGGTTTAACCATCTCTGGCTTCAAAAAATGAGCGCTACCAATAGCAGCAATCACAATATCGGCGCCCTTGGTTAACTTAGCCAAATTTTTAGTTCCGGTATGAGTAAGCGTTACGGTTGCATTTTCACTCTTTCGCGAAAGTAAAAGTCCAAGTGGCCGTCCTACTGTGAGGCCTCGACCAATCACCACGACTTCTGCCCCAGCAATCGGTACTTGATAATGGCGAAGCAATTCAATAATTCCACTCGGCGTGCACGGAAGTGGTGCTTCGTATCCAGCGACAAGCCGGCCCAAATTCATCGGGTGCAACCCATCAGCATCTTTAGCTGGGTCAATCGCTTCCAAAATTCTTTGGGTATTAATTCCGCTTGGCAAAGGTAATTGCACAATATAACCAGTACAACTTTTATCACCATTTAGATTTTTAATTTCGTTTAATACGTCAGCCTCACTAGCAGTTGCCGGTAAATCAATTCGAATTGATTTGATTCCAACTTCGTGGCAATCCCGGTGCTTTCCCGTTACATATGAATGCGAACCTGGATCATCTCCAACTAAAACGGTTCCTAAACCAGGTTGTTGGCCAGCTGCGGTTAGCTCCGATACCCGTTTTGTTAAATTTGCTTTGATACTTGCTGCCAAAGCATGGCCGTCAAGTATCACTGCGCTCATACCGACAATTCTATTTAAGCATGTGCAAAATGGCGAACTCCGGTGAAAAACATCGGAATATTTTTCGATTTCGCAGCAGCGATTACTTCTTCATCGCGAATGCTGCCACCAGGTTGCACGATGGCCGAAATG
>JBDKLQ010000060.1:0-7564 GCA_039795555.1 Actinomycetota bacterium | reverse complement strand
CGTGAGTACCAAAACGAGTGTGGAATAAAACAAAATGTGCAATCGCAACGATTGCGAGCGCAATAATCATTAAATATGGAACTGGTCCAACTTCGCCAATTGCAAGTGTTGCTAGTGGCTTACTAATAATTTGTCGTGGCCGACCATCACTTAAAACAAGTGCGATACCGGATGCAACTGAGAGCATTCCAAGTGTCACAATAAAGTCATTAATCTTTCGCTTTGCGATGATGTAACCATTAGCCATTCCAGTTATAAATCCTGCGGCCATCGAAAGCACTAAGCAGGCCCAGATTGGATATTTATTTGTAAATGCCAGTCCAAAAGTCACGGCACCCAAAGTCATGGTGGAGCTGACTGCCAGGTCGATGCCGGCAGTTGCGACGGCAAAAGTTTGACCAACGGCAATGATTGCGGGGATGGCAGATGCCACCAAAATATTATTTAAGTTATAAAGCGTTAGATATTTGTCTGGCGCAATTGAACCAAAAACAATTACTACTGCCAAAAATGAAATTACAACAAGCCAGTCAGACCAGAAAAAAGGATCTTTGACTTTTAATTTAACTCTTTCGGAGAACGAAAGAGCACCTTCCTCCACCGAAGTGGAGGAAGGTGACTCATTAATCGATTGGTTCATAGAGCCAATGAAAGCAGATTATTTAGTTCTTGATCTGCTTTGCGTATGGATCTGAATATGCTCCAGGTGGAAGCACGTTCTTGTTAGCAATTGCCTTGTCTATATTGCTCTTATCGATTACATAGTGAGGTGTGATGGTGTTCTTTGGCAAGCTCTTTCCTTGTGCAGAAAGGATGCAAGCTTCAACGCCCATCTTGCCCATTACGTATGGATATTGAGAAATAGATGCAGCAACATCGCCACTCTTAATTAGTGGCAAGATATCTGGAATTCCGTCAACGCCGTAAACTGGAATCTTCTTTCCAGCTTCTTTTACAGCGTTAGCAATTCCTTGTGCCATCTGGTCGTTCGCTGCGAAGAATCCAGCGATATCTGGGTTTGCAGCCAACATTGCCTTAGCAGCGTCAAGTGCCTTTGTGGTATCCCAGTCAGCATTTACTGGACCAACGAACTTAGAACCAGCAGCGCCAGCCTTAAATCCATCAATACGTGCATTTGAAGTTACGTTACCTGCAAGACCTGCGATCAAACCGATCTTCTTGCCTTTGCCGATCAACTTAACCATTGATTGACCGCCGGACTTACCAGCAGCCTTGTTATCGGTACCAGCGAATGTTGTGATCTTTCCGCCAGCAGCCTTTAGTGAAGCAGCATCAACTGGTGAATCGATGTTCACAACAGCCTTGCCCTTCTTTGTAATCTTTCCAATAGCCTGTGAAAGATTATTTGAAGAAATTGGAATTACGATGTAGCAATCGAAATCTTGACCAGCAAGTGCGTCAAGCTTGTTTGCTTGACCGGTTTCGTCATTTAGACCAGGTGCAGCTTGAACGTCAGCCTTTACGCCTAGTTTCTTTGCAGTGTCAACGATTCCGTTCTTAACGCCGATGAAGTATGGGTTATCTAGACCCTTAACTACTGCAGCGATCTTTACATCTTTAAGCGCCTTTGGTGCTGCTTGAGCTGATGATGAAACAACAACAGCGGTAGCAGTTACACCAACAAGTGCTAAAGATAGAAGACGATTAATTTTCACTAATTACTCCCTCTTTGAGCTCTTTGAGTGATTCGGTAACCATTTGTAAAACTTATGTTAAATGCTTTACAAAAGGTTGCCTTACGCTGAACATTACCTGTATCGTCTCCGCTTAACAAGATGCGATGGATAACAATCCAATAACGAAAATGGGGGCGGGTGATGGTTTTAAGTAGCTCTGCCCGCGTGATTTCCGCATTTAATGGCCACCCCACCCTGACCAGGCAGGAAATTCAAGATGTGACTGGCCTTTCGCGGGTCACGGTTAGCCAAGTAGTTCAAGAACTACTGGATGAAAAAATTTTGATCGAAGCCGATCTACTTCCTTCAAATGGTGGCCGGAAAGCAAATGCGTTAGCAGTTAATCCAAAACATGGATTCGTTGGAATCTGTTATTTCTCAGCTACTGCGTTAACTGTTGCCGTCACTGATTTGGCTGGCGAGATCAAAGAAAAACGCCGCGACATGAATTTGATTGAAGAAGGTCCGAAAAAAGCGCTACCAAAAGCAACTGAATGGCTACAAGAAGCGCTCAAAGGAATTCCAAAATCTAAATTACTTGGAATTGTAATCGGGGTACCTGGACCAGTTGAACATAAAACTGGTTCGGTGATTAATCCCCCAATTATGCGTGGTTGGGATGGCGTTAATATCCAGGAACATTTTAAGAATACTTTTAAAGTTCCAGTTTTTTTAGAAAATGATGTCAACTTAATGGTAATTGCTGAACATCGATTAGTTTATCCCGAGATTGAAAATTTGATTTTTGTAAAGATGAGTACTGGTATAGGAAGTGGCTTAATCATTGATGGTCGGTTATATCGTGGCTCGCAAGGCTCTGCCGGCGATATTGGACATGTGCAATTAGACGCATTAAAAGGTTTACCTTGTCGATGTGGTCATCATGATTGCGTTGAAAGTTTTTCAAGTGGTTGGGCGCTAATAGAAAAACTTAAAGGACTGGGTTATGACGTTAAAACTGTTTCAGATTTGGTAACGCTAACCCGGACCGGCGATGTTGAAGTTACGCGATTACTAAATGAAGCAGCTGGTTATATTGGCCATGCAGTTGCTGACGCCGTAAATCTTTTAAATCCAACGAAAGTTGTAATTCAAGGTCGGATTGCTGAAGCAAGTGACCGAGTTTTAGCCACCATTAAAGAGGTGGTTTATCAGCGCGCATCTGCGTTGGCGTCCAAGAATTTAGAAATTGTTCCATCTAAATTAGATGAAGATCGTGGGGTAAATGGTGCCGCACAATTAGGAATTGAAGAATTCTTCTTCTCAAATCGAAGCAATGCCTAATTGGCAGGCTTCGTTTGCCGCAAGCGCATCATCAACAGTGGCTAGATCTTTATTAGGCTCGCCACTTGCAACTGACTTAACCCAAGCGCGAACTTCTTCGATATATGAAGTTTCAAATCTCGCCATCCAATTTTGAGCCATCTGCCCACCTTTAATTGAAGGTGTTTCAAATTCAGCTCGGATAATTACGTCGCCGAAAATTCCAACTTCGATGGAGCCTTTTTCGCAGACTACTTCGAACCTGGCGTCGTAGCCATAATTATTGAATGCAACTATGTCGGCCACCATCATGATTCCATTTTCCATTTTTGCGGTAATTACAAGCGGATCAGCTAATCCGGCCTGAGACATGGTGCTCTGCTTTGGGTAATGACTTTCGACTGAAACCCAATTTGAATTAAACATCCAACGGAAAATATCGAAATCGTGAATTGCGATATTTGTATAGAGCCCTGGGGTAGTTGCGCCAGTTGAGGAAACATTTCGGGTTACTGGTCGAATAAATAACGGCAAACCATATTTGCCGCTTTCAACTAAATTTCGCACTTGAATATAGGCTGGATCAAATCGACGCATAAATCCAAAATGAATTAGCGTTTTACCTTTACTTTCTTCGTAAGCTTTAATTTCAGTTGCAATTGACCGAGCATCTTCAATTGTGGTTGCTATCGGTTTTTCACATAGCGTTGGTTTTCCAGCTGTCATCGCAAGTTGTAAGTGCGCTCTGTGGAGCGGATCCGGTGAAGCGATGATGATTGCTTCAACTTCCGGATGGTTCATTAATTTGGCCGGGTCTGCAGTCTGAAAAATAATGGTTCTGAGTTCGGTAGCTAACTTTTCCATTTTTTCGGTCGCTACATCAGATAGCGCGACTACTGTCGCATCCGGAATATGTTCTTTGATGAAGCGAGCATGGCCGCCACCCATTACTCCTACGCCGATGATTCCTACTTTAAGCAATTACTACCAACCTGATTTCAAAATAACTGAGCTATACGGAACTGGATCTCCGGTATGGATGATGCCAAGTGTTAACCCAACTTGTTTTTTAAATTCTTCGTGCGCAATTATGTCGGTTTTGATTCCACGGTGATGTTTTTTGTATTCGGCAACCGTCTCAGCATCGACTTTCTCTTCAAACTCTTTTGCCAAGAAAAGGCTAGTCACATCAAGTAACGGCAAGATTGCATCGAGTACTTGTGGAATTGTTGGAAAACCTCTCACTAAAGCTAAGTCAACTAATTCCACATTTGGATAACTTGGAAATGGGCCGTCAACAATTGAAATCGCATTTACGTGGCGAAAGCGGGCGAGTAGCGAAGCAAGTTGGCCATTAATTACACCAGTGTTTAACAATTTATTCTCCTTGGGATTTCTGAAGCGAGCGTATCTCGTTTTCGGTTGGCAATGAAGGTGTCGCACCTGATTTTGTCGTTGCTAATCCCCCCGCTGCTGCCGCAAATTTAAGAGCTGATTCCATATCCTTACCGCGAGCCAGTTCTGAAACCAGGCCACCACAAAATGCATCTCCAGCGGCAGTGGTATCAATTGGTGAAACTTTGTAAGCCGGTTGTTTAATTACTTTATCTTTACCCACATAAATCGCACCTTTTTCCGCCATCGTAATAATTACTTCAGATACGCCTTGCGCAATTAGCGCCCGAGCAGCTTTCTCGGCTGAATCAAAATCGGTAACTGTAATACCCGTCAATATTGCAGCTTCATGTTCGTTCGGAATCAATAAATCAATTTCTGACAAAAAGGTTGGTGCCAATTTTATTGCTGGAGCTGGATTCAAAACTGTTTTATATCCGCACTTTTTCGCGGCTTTGAAGATGTCTTCTAATTCGTTAATTGGACTCTCTAATTGTGCAAGCAAAATCTTTTCTTCGGAATTTGGTACAAAATTCCCAGATTTAAGTTCACCGTTTGCACCTGCAATTACCACAATCCGATTTTGACCAGAATCATCAACTTCGATCACGGCAGTGCCAGATGAACCAGAAACTTCAATTACGTTTGAGTGATCAATTTTTTCTTGATCCATCACATTTCGTAAAACCTTTGCGTATGGATCATTTCCAAGCGCACCAATCATGCGCACTTTTGCACCGGCGCGAGCGGTGGCAACTGCTTGGTTTAAACCCTTGCCACCAGCAAAAGTCGTAAAGGTGTTACCGACAACGGTTTCACCAGGATTTGGCATTCGTTTTAAATTGACTACCAAATCCATATTTAAGGAACCTACTACTAGAACATTCAATTAGTTCTCCCGGTGATCATCGGACCGAAGTGTATGGCTTCTTCAATCTGCCGCGACTGAAAACTACTTGTAAAAGCTGAAGATTTCTACTTCTAAATCCTGCTGCGGAAGCCAATAAATAGTAGTTCCACATTCTTTTAAATCGTTCATCGTAATTTGGAATTTCAGCCCATTTTTGATTTATATTTTTATGCCATTGCAAGAGCGTTTTGTCGTAATCTGGCCCAAAATTATGAACATCTTCGATAATAAATTTCTTTTCAGATGCTGCTGCAATCTGTCCAATTGAAGGTAAGACTCCGCCGGGAAAAATATATTTATCAAAAAATGGATCAGTTACCAGCTTCGAGTAGTTGGAGGAAATTGTGTGGTGAAGCATTAAACCGTCGGCTGTTAGCAGCTCGTCACATTTTGCAAAAAATGTAGCCAAATTTTTAGGCCCCACATGCTCCATCATGCCAACTGAAATAATTCGATCAAATTTTCCAGTTAAATCTCGATAATCCATTTGGCGATATTCAACTTTTAGTTTTCCAGCTTTTGACTTGGCGTAATTTACTTGAGCATCTGCTGGCGAAATTCCTAGGCCAATAATTCCGTAATTCTTTGCGGCATATCGAAGTAAAGCGCCCCAGCCGCTACCGATATCCAGAACTTTCATCCCTGGTTTTAAATCTAATTTTCGACAAATTAAATCTAATTTATCAATTTGCGCTTTATCTAATGTTTTAGCCCGCTTCCAATAAGCACAGCTGTAAATCATCTCTTTATCCAACATTCTGGAATAGAGATCGTTTCCGATGTTGTAGTGATATTTCGCGTTTTTATCAGCCTTTGCTTTTGTTTGCCGGTTCAAAAAAGTGGATTTAGCCCAGTGAAAAAATAATTTTGGACTTGGTTTCATGTTTTCTAAAACATTTATGTCTAGTAAGCGAGTTAAAAATTCATCTATCGCATCACATTCCCACCAGCCATCCATATAAGCTTCGGCTAATCCGAGTTGGCGTTTGGAAATTATTCGGTCCCACAACTTCTCGTTGTAAACCTCAATTCCATATTTCTTGCTCCGATTAAGTGGAATTTCGGCCTTTGCTAGAAGTTCTAGACATAATTCTTTGCTAGACATTCGATAATTTTCGCCTATAAGCCCTTGGTTTTTCTAGTAGTACCCTTTACTAATGGCCGAAAAAATTAGTTCCGAAGGAAAGCGCATCCATGACGAAGCGCCGTCGGACAAGTTTGCCGAATTCATGCGTGGTGGTTGGGCGCCATCTCCTTTAACTGGAATAAAGCCATCACCTGCCGTCGATTACTGCGTTAAACGACGTTCAAAATTAAGTGAAGCTTTTGCCGGCATGCGAATTGTTTTGCCTTCAGGTAACGACAAACTTCGCAGTAACGATACTTATTACCGATATCGGCCACACTCAGCTTTTGCTTATTACACCGGTGTGCAGGGCGTCGATGCTAATCCCGATGCTGTTTTGATTTTAGAACCAACTGCAATCGGCCACGAACCAATTTTATTTATTATGCCAAGATCAACTCGGGAATCTGATGCGTTTTATCGAGATGCAAAATATGGCGAACTTTGGGTGGGCCGTAGATTTACAACTGAAGAAGCGGCGCAGAAATATTTAATTGAGACTCGATCTGTTGCCGATTTAGAAAAATTCTTAGCGGACAAAAAACCTTCAGTAACGCTCCGTGGTTTAGACCGAACTGTCGATACAAATGTTGCAACCCACGATCGCGATAACGAATTGTCAGTTTTTGTAAGCGAGCAACGCTTAATTAAGGATGAGTACGAAATCGCCGAAATGCGTCGCGCAGTTGATGCTACTGAACTGGGTTTCGCAGACATGATGAAAGTTTTGCAACATGCAACAAAGCACGAACGTGGTGAACGCGTCATTGAAGCAGCATTTTTTGGACGCGCCCGAACTGATGGCCACGATTTAGGTTACGAAACTATCGCTGCAGCAGGTTCGCATGCTTGCGTTCTTCACTGGATCCGAAATGATGGCAAAGTTAAAAATGGCGAATTGATGTTGATTGATGCGGGGATTGAAATGGAGTCTTATTACACCGCAGATATCACTCGCACAATTCCGATAAATGGAAAATATTCTCCGGCGCAAAAATCTTTATACAACTTGGTTTATGAATCACAAAAAGCTGGATTTGAAGCAATTAAGCCTGGCGTGCCATTTACTGAAATCAATAAAGCTTGCCAAAAAGTATTGGCGCATGGCTTAGCAGATATGGGCGTATTAACTGTTTCAGCGGAAGAAACGCTAAAACCAGAGAATGGTTTCCA
>JBDKLQ010000059.1:0-3548 GCA_039795555.1 Actinomycetota bacterium | reverse complement strand
CGATTTCACGGCGGCCAGGATTAAAAGTATTGACTATGTCATCGCTTGGATAACCAATTGCGATACCAGAAATCAGTTTGTAATCTTTTGGAATTTCAAATTCATCTTTAACTGGACTTGCCCAAGTGGCAATTGAACCTTGCGCACAAGTACCCAATCCGTTTGCATGAGCCGAAAGCATTATCGTTTGTTCGAGAATCCCAGCATCTTGGATTGAAAATTCGTGCAGTCCACTGTGCACAAAGACAAAAATTACAGTTGGAGCACCGAAGAATTCATAGTTCTTACGAAAATGGGCAAATCTCGCCTCATAATCATTTCGCTTTATTCCTAAAAGACTATATAAACCAAAACCCGTTGCCCGCCGATAAGGCAATAAGCTGTCTGGGTACGGACGCGTGGTATCAAAATCACCATCGCGCAACCCTTTGCGCGTAATTAGAGCTTTTAGTTTTGCGAATTTTTCTCGGCGCTGAATTGGCAAAGATTCGTCGTATTTTTTTAAGTAGGAAGCTTTAATTCGATCTTTCTTATCACCTGAAGCAATTGCCAAAAAATACGGTTGGGTATTGGTCCAACTTGGTGCCCACTTGGCATCATCCAATATTCGATTCAAGATTGCATCGGGAATTGGATCTGGTTTAAAATCACGAATACTTCTGCGTGATTTAACGAATTCAGAGAATTCTTCGCCTGAAATATTAGCCACGATTTAGTGACTCGATTGCGGCATTGATTAGCGGAAGCGCATCGTCCATAGAATAAATATAAGAGGCATTGATCTGAATCCAATTACCTTTGTACAAAAAGTTTAAGGTCCAGCGATGCATGCCATCAGCCCCGGAAGCCTCGTTTCCCAGCCAATAGGCAATCTCTTCTGATACACCTGGAATTTCAACCTTGCTCATTGACCAATTTTTTGCCATGGATTCAAAGGTTTTCAATTCACTTGGCGCCCACAAAATCGTGGCACCAACTTCCATATTTTGATTTCCAAAGCTGCAGGCAATACCACCAGAATTTAAGACATTGTATAAATCTGTATTAGGCGCTGGATTCCATTTGGTGTCGATCCATTTTGGATTTGGAATGTCCGCAGGAAGCGCGGTTAAAATCTTTGTACTTAAACAATCAATGGGTACTGAAAATTTTGTTTCAGCTTTCGGTGCGACCGATTTCGTGCCACAGCTTGCAATTAATAAAACAATTGCCGAGAAACTGAGGACTTTTTTCAACATAAAAATATTATATCTATTAAAATTGTGAAATGAGTACTAAATCAAAACGTTTGGATTACATTGATGCGCTTAGAGTGTTGGCACTTGGATCCGTAATTCTCTTCCATTATTTTTTTAGCGCGATTTCGCGTGGAAATTTAACTTCGGTTAATCGTTCGCCGATTTTTGGTATTGCGCAATATGGATATTTGGGTGTTGAACTATTTTTTATGATTAGCGGATTTGTAATTCTGTACTCGACCCAAAATCGAACAGCACTTGATTTTTGGAAGCGGAGATTTTGGCGGCTTTATCCGATGTATTGGCTTGGAATAATTTTTGTTTTTATAACTTCAAATTTGTGGTTTTGGACTATGAGCGGTCCAAGTTTAAAACAATTTGTTTTTGGGTTCACAATGTTTCCAACAGCATTTGGTGTTAATTGGGTTGACCCAGCACATTGGTTTTTAGCTCGCGAGCTTCAACTTTATGTTTTTATTTCATTTTTCTTACTTTTAGGCTTGAGCAAAAGGCTGCCACAAATTTTTACTTATTGGGCAGTTGTTGTAATGATTTGGAATTTACTTAATTTAGATGATCGCGGTTTCTGGTACTTAAATGGATTTTTCTCATTTATGTGTGGTGGTGCAATTATTTTTTCAATTCGAGAATGGGGCTGGACGCCAATGCGGGCCATTGGTTTAGCCGCATCTTATTTTGCTGGCATGGATACCAGAATGTCTAAAGTTGAATGGCTAGATCTAAATCGTAAAAGTCCACATAGCGCAGTCGTAATTGGAATCGTAATTACGGCAATCTATTTAATTATGCTAGGGACCTTAAGTAACAAAATTAGTGCTTGGAGCGCAGGTTGGGTTGGATTAGCCGGGGCAGTTACCTATCCGTTATTTCTCATTCATGATCGATTAGGCCGCATGTCGATGCAACAATGGGGTAATCCAAACAATCAATATGTGATGTATTTGATTACCTTTGGCGTTATTTTGTTTATAGCTTTTCAATTTTTGAAGTTGGAGAAAATAATTTTGAGATTCAGAGATAAAAATTGATTAAATTTTGGCTTAATTCAATTAAAAAAAGAAAAAATTGGATTAGACAGATTTCAGTTGCGGCTGTGGCTTCGGCTACCGCATGGGTAATTGGCGATCGACTGATAACTAAAGGTGGCCTAGTCGCAGCAATTGTCTGCGCCTTATCGATTCGTGTTTCACTATACAAATCAGTCCGCGAAGGTTTAGGCCAAATTATTGGTACCGCAATCGGCGCCGGAATTGCTCTGATGGCCGTTTCAATCTTTGAATTTGGATTTATCGCAATTGGTTTAACTGTATTAATGAGCGCCGTCGTAGCACGCGCGTTGCATCTTGGCGAAGTGGCATCAGTAAACGTTCCAGTTACTGCGCTCATTGTTTTAGGTCCTGGCCTAAGTGAATCAACAGCACTTCATCGCTTTAGTTCAACCGTTTTAGGGGCACTTGTTGCAATTGGATTTTCTTATTGGTCACATCCAAAAACACCGGCAGGCAGAACTAGAGATCAAATAAAGAAAATTGGGCGAGAAGCAGCTAATTTGTTGGCAACAATGGCTGACGGCGTTGCAAATGGCTATTCACAAAATAAAGCTGGCGATTGGTTAACGAAAGCTCGCGAAATGATTGAAGAGATTCCGGCGTTACGGTCACAAGCACTTGAAGCCAAGCGATATGCCCGATGGTCACCAATTCAAGAAGGTGATATCGCTGATCAACTTTATTTGCGCGCCGTTGCATTGGAGCATATCGTGGTGCAAGTTAGAACAATTGCCAGAACTTTATTTGATTTAGCAGTTGATGGAGATATAAATCGTGAACCTAATATTCAAGTTTCACTTGCCCTATCTTCGGCAAGCCACGCTGTTCTAGCAAATACCGAAATTGATGATGGTGTAAATAGCGAAATAATAACTGTTGGAATTGCAAACGATTTACGATCAGCATGCTCTAATTTAGCGGCGGAAATAATTGAAGCTAGAAATAAATTAACACAAGAGGCTTTAGTGAAAGAAATTTCAATAGTTTCAAATATTGAGCGGATTGCAGATTCGATTGATGAAAGTTCACCAGCCTTAAGCGATGTTTCAACGCCAGATGAACCTGCGACGCAAAAAGTGATGCAAGTTTCACCAATAGATCAGACGACGAAATTCAGTCGTCGAATCTGGCGCGCCATTCGCAAATTTCTTCGCCGCTAATTTTTGTGCTTAAATCGCCCTGTTGTTCCGGGGGTCGGTGTAATTCCGAACCGGCGGTCAAAGTCCGCGACCCGCACGAA
>JBDKLQ010000058.1:0-2766 GCA_039795555.1 Actinomycetota bacterium | reverse complement strand
CCAAGCAGTGGCGTTCTTTGGCAGTTTTCCATTTACCAGCGGCTTCGAAGTAAGCATCATTTCGCCAGCTGGCAATTTATATGAAGCGCCATTGAAGTTGGTGATGCAGTGCCAACCATTTGGCCGACGGAAGTGAAGTACCTGTGCGCTGGCGGTTTTGATCCACTTGTAATCCTCTTCGCATTGCATCGCTTTTCGAATTTTTAACGCTGCGCGATAAAGATCAAGTGTGCGACCTTCGCCTTCTTGTGCTTCGACTGCATAATTCTTAAACCATTTTGGTTGTGGCAAATGTGCGCCGCCATCACCGAAACCAAATGATGTTCCATCTGAAGTCCATGGCAGTGGCACGCGACAACCATCGCGACCTTTTTCTTTTTGGTGATTGCGCAACCACTGCGGATCTTGAATTTGAGAATGCGGAATATCAGCTACTTCGTGTAGACCTAATTCTTCGCCTTGGTAAATGTATGTGCAACCTGGCAATGCAAGTAACATCATGATTGCGGCGTTAGCGCGATCTTCGCCGACTTGTTTATCTAACTTGCCTTTCTTGCCATTAGATAACAACCACTTCTGTTCTTTTACACCTTTAACTAATCCATAACGAGTGGCGCTGCGGATTTTGTCATGATTGTTTAATACCCAAGTAGAAGATGAACCTTCTTTTTGCGCCCACTTGATTCCGTTGGTGATGTATTTCTTAAAATCTTTTGCCGCAAATGGCGCACCCAATAAATCAAAATTAAATGCTTGGCCTAATTCGTCTGGGCGCGCATAGAGCACTCGTCTTTCGACTCGAACATAGGCTTCGGCAACTGCAACACGAGGTGGGTTGTATTCGTTAAATACTTTGCGCCATTCGCGGTAAACATCGTGAACTTCGTTGCGATCAAATAAGACTCCGTCACCAGATAATGGTTCCTTAAACGATGTGAATTTTGGCATCGAACGAAGTGGTTCGGATAAATCTTTTTTCAGTGCATGCGCCACGTCAATCCGGAAACCATCGACGCCACGGTCGGACCAGAAGCGAAGTGTTTTTAAGAAATCTTCTTGTACTTCGCGGTTATCCCAATTGAAATCTGGTTGTTCTGGTGCAAATAAATGGCAATACCACTGGCCCCAAGAACCATTTGGATTTTTTGTACGAGTCCATGCAGATGGGGCAAAGTGCGATGGCCAATTTGTAGGTGGTAATTCACCATTTTTGCCTTTTCCTTCGCGGAAAATATAACGATCTCGTTCGCGCGATCCGGGTGCTGCTTTCAACGCTTCTTGAAACCATTTGTGGCGATTAGATGAGTGATTAGGAACGATATCAACGAAGATTCTTATTCCACGATCATGTAATTTCTTAACTAATTCATCAAAGTCTCGAAGCGTGCCAAGTTTTGGATCGACATCGCGGTAATCATCAACGTCGTAACCACCATCAGCTAACGCGGATGGATAGAACGGGCTTAACCAAACTGCATCTAATGAAAGTGATTCGAGGTAATCGATTTTGGAAATAATTCCGCGGATATCGCCGATGCCATCGCCATTTGAATCTTTAAAACTGCGTGGATAAATTTGATAGATCGCTGCTTGGCGCCACCAATTTGGATCATGTAATTTTTTTGATTTTTTACTGAACAGCACGACGTCCCTCAAATGCTCGACCTAAAGTTACTTCGTCAGCATATTCTAAATCTCCGCCAACTGGTAAACCACTCGCCAATCTCGAAACTTTAATTCCAAGTGGCTTAATCATTCTGGCTAAATAAGTCGCAGTTGCTTCGCCTTCAAGATTTGGATCGGTTGCCAAAATAACTTCGGTGATTTGCGAATCACTTAACCGCGCCATTAATTCGCGAATTCGTAATTGATCTGGACCGATGCCATCAATTGGACTAATTGCGCCACCAAGTACGTGGTACTTGCCGCGAAATTCGCGAGTTCGTTCGATTGCATTTACATCTTTTGATTCTTCAACAACACAAATGAAACTTGCATCTCGGCGCGGATCTTTGCAGATTTTGCATTCGGTATCTTCGGAAACATTTCCGCACTGGCTGCAGAATTTAACTTTTTCGCGCACCGTGCGAATTGCTTCGACCAATGCAACTGCAGCTTCGCTATCTGATTGCAAAATATGAAATGCAATTCGTTGCGCGCTCTTTGGGCCAATTCCAGGTAAACGCCCTAAGGCATCAATTAAATCTTGGATGGCGCCTTCGTACATTATTTTTCTTCCACGCTAATTATTTGGGCGCCAAGTTCTTTAGCTAATAGCGCAGTGCCACTTAATTGATCTTCATCAGTTGGTGATTCATCGCGCGGTCCGGAATAACGAGAATTATCGGCACTTGGATCAACGATTGCTTCAATTTTGCGATCAATGCCAACTACATCAATAAATGCTTGGCGAAGAATTTCATCGCTATTTGATCGCAAGAATGAATCGCGAGCGCCGGAGTTAACAATTCCGATTGTGATCGCTTTGTCATCTAGCGAAATTATTTGTGCAGATGCGCTGAGTAAACTCCAAGTTAAGCGGCGCTTCTTTTTTACTTCCTCAATGACGTCCGGCCAAAGTTTTCGTAGTTTCGCAACGTCTCCCACGGGTTCCTTCGAAACCTTTTCCTTGACAGCAGACTCCATCGAGCCGGAAAGCTTTTTAGGCTCGACTTCCGTCTCTGTCTTCGTCAAAGGTTTCGTTTCAACCACTGGTTTAGAAGTTGGTTTGGAAACTACTAATCCTTCGGCCTTTTCAAGTTTTTC
>JBDKLQ010000057.1:0-4538 GCA_039795555.1 Actinomycetota bacterium | reverse complement strand
CCTGATTGTGGTTGTAATACCTGAAGTTGTGTATTTGAAAGTTGCGACTATTTGTTTGCTGTCGATTACAAAATCATTTATTTTGATAAATCCAGAATTGCTTACAAGTTGTAAAGTGGCGTTACTTAATTGGTGTCCGATATTTACCCTTACGTCATACCAATCGCTAACTGGTTCAACAATGACGCCGGTGTAATAATATTTAAGAATATCTTCCGCGCTTTTACCTTCAAGCGCCATCGCTTTGCCACCTATTTGGCTTAACCCAACTCCATGGCCAAAACCACTTCCAGAGAAGGTAAATGAATCCGCTGCGCTAGCTGGAGATGCTAGGCAAATTGCTAATAACAGCGCGAGTGCGCTTTTAAACGTCCTCATTAACAACTGCGCTCTTTCCGACCGCAAGGAAATCTTGATAAGCATCTACTACATCGTTTGGTTTTCCGCGTTGAATTAATTTGCCTTTATGCAGCCAGGCAACGTCATTACATACTTCACGAATAGTTCCAAGCGCATGGCTAACGAGAATTAGAGCTCGATTATCGCCACGAAGTTCTTTTAATTTCTCAAGGCTTTTCTCTTTAAAACGGGCGTCACCAGTACTTAAAGCTTCATCTACGATCAAAATGTCTGGCTTCACGGTAACCGCCACTGAAAATCCTAAACGTGCGTACATGCCTGACGAATAAGTGCGCATTGGGGCATCAATGGCTTCACCTAGCTCTGCAAAATCTGCGATCTCTTCAAAGTGATGTTCTATTTCATCGCGGGATAGACCTGAAGCCAGGCCACCCAAAATTACATTTTGGCGACCGGTTAATTGCTTGTTAAAACCAACACCTAAGGCAAGAAGTGTGGAAACTTTTCCGTAAACCTCAACTCGGCCTGTTGTTGGCGGCAAAATTCCACTGATAACTCGCATCATGGTTGATTTACCTGCACCATTGGCACCGACTACCCCCAACACACTTCCGTAATCAACATCCAAGTTGACTCCATCAAGTGCGTTCACAATACGAGTCTGTTTTGTACCGCGACCTAAATTTTTAATGCGATTGGTAAGAGAGAGTTTCTTATCAATTGTTGTTTTATAAATCAGTCCCAAATCTTTCACTGAGACAGCGATTTCTCCAGATTTATGTTGGTCAGACACGGACTGCAAACTCTCGTTCACGGGAGAGGAAAAGATAAGTACCAATTAAAAATGTGCCGAATGCCCAAAGTGCTGCTGATCCGACCTCTGCCCAATTTAGCGCTTCATTGTGCACCATTGCCCTAGACCAGGAATTAAGAATTGGAAAGAAAGGATTTACGGCTTTAAGAAAAGCTAAGTTGTCGCTCACGCTTGATGCCTCAAAAAGGACAGGCGAAAGATAAAGCAGAACACGATTCAGATAAGGCAAGAAATTGGAAATATCACGAATATAGACATTCGCTGCTGCAATCAAAATTGCAATACCTAAACCAAAAACTAATGCAATAAAGACTATTACCAGACCCCAAAGCATATTTATTCCAAAATCAAGCCCCAATGAAAATTTAATAATCAGGAAAACTGGAATGGTAGGCAAGAATTTAAATAGCGCGACAATCGTTGTGGAAAGTGGCAGAGCGATACGTGGGAATGCCGTATTTAAAATCAAGTTTTCGCTAGATGTAACAGATTTTGTTCCACTGTTCATAGCATTGCTAACTAAATAAAAGAGGAAAAGGCTGGCGGTGAGATGCGCGTATCTGGTGCTATCTCCACTTCCTGAGATGATTTTGATCATCACAAAATAGATTGCTGATAACAGTAGTGGATTTAGCACTAACCAAAGCTGTCCGAAAACTGAATCGTAATGACTTGCGTGTAATTCAGATTTTGCGTATTCACTTATAAATGAACGGCGTGCCCAAAGTGAACGCCAATATCTACCTAGCGGAGGCAGGCCAGCACGGAATGGTTCATAAACTTCGACCGCTCTGCTCATATGGGCAAGGTTACCTGACAAAGCGGCGAGTAGAGGTAATAAAGCCAACTCCCCAACTCATGTGCATAGTTAACAAGATTGCTGGCAGATAGATGCGCTCCTTGATTGATTTACCAATCTTCAATGAAGCGAATACCAGAAATAAACCATATACAGCTGCAGGTATGAAAAATATTGGTTGAAAAATTCCTGCAATTAAAGAAGTAATGGTGCCAATCACGGTAAATGGAGGCGCTAGATATCTTAAATTTATCGTTCCTTTATGTGTTCTTGAAACAACTCTTCGCCAACGTCCATATTCAAAATATTGTTTGCTAAGTGCCAAAAGCGAACGGCGCGGCCGGTAAGTTACTGTTAAACGAGGATCAAAATAAATCTTTCCGCCATTTTGGCGTAAACGATAATTCAATTCCCAATCTTGAGCTCGAGTGAAATGCTCATCGAATCCGCCAATTGCCAACAGTGCTTCGCGTTTAAACACACCTAGGTAGACAGTGTCACTCTCTCCTGCACTTCCGCCGGTGTGAAATTTTGCTGCGCCAACTCCTAAAGGACTTCTCATTGCACTTGCAACTGCATTTTCAAATTCGGTTTGACCTTCGGCGGCCATAATTCCACCGACATTAACAGCGCCAGTAGTTTCAAGTAATCCCACAGCAATTGAAATGTAATCCACAGGAATATTGGCATGTCCGTCGACTCTTACGATGATTGGATAAATGGAATTCTGAATTGCTAGATTTAGTCCTGCCGCAGTTCTTCCGCTTGGATTTTCGACAATTTTTACCCGATTATCTTTTTTGGCAAGTTCTTTTGCGATTTCCATTGTTTTATCTTTTGATGGACCAATTGCAAGCACAACTTCCAAGTCGCCATCAAAATCTTGTCCCAAAATCGCGCTCACAGCATGCGCCAAATAATCTTCTTCGTTCAATACTGGAAGAATTACTGAGACTGCGCTGGATTTCACTTGAGCCATAACGGGGAAACGCTATCGCGTTCAGCTCCCTCTTGTAGGCTTTCGCCCGTGAAATCACCTAAAGCAATTAAGTATTTAACATGGACCTCAATTGGAATTGTCCTGGTCTCTGCTTTTGCTTGGGTAGGTTTAAGTCGAATTAGCGGAGCAATTACCCGCGTAAGCGTTTTTAATAATTTAATTGATCGCCCTGATCGCGCCTCTAGCGCCGTTAATTATTTAGTTGTTGGTTCTGATACTCGTGAAGGATTAAGCGCGGCAGAACTTCGACTGCTACGTGTCGGATCCACAAAAACTGCAGCGGGCGCACGTTCTGACACGATGATGCTTGTTCATATTAGTAAGTCTCGTGACAATGCTGTCATTATCTCTATTCCTAGAGACAGCTTGGTTACAGTTCCAGAACACATTGGTCTTGATGGTAAAACCAAAGTGCCAGCTACAGATGCAAAAATCAATGCCGCTTTTGCTTGGGGTGGTGCACCATTATTAATTCAGACTTTAGAAGCCAAAACCAATCTACGAATTGATCATTATGTAGAAGTTAATTTTGCTGGCTTCAAAAATGTTGTAGATGCTCTGGGCGGAATTCAAGTCTGTTCTAAAGTTCCAATAAATGACCCTAAGAGTCACTTGGTAATGTCCGCTGGTGTGCACACATTAGATGGCATTGAAGCTCTTAAGTATGTTCGAACTAGAGATTTTGATGGTCTTGGAGATATCGGACGTATGCAACGTCAACAGCAATTCGTTTCAGCGGTATTTCGTAAAGCTACTAGTACCGGAGTCCTTTTAAATCCTTTTAAAGTAAAAAATCTGATATCTGCTGTTTTTAAGACTGTAAAAACGGATGAGACTCTTGGCCAAGGAGATATCGTAAATTTGGCAAAGCAAATTAAGAATTTATCTCCAAGCAAGATGCGCACAATGACAATTCCATTGGGAACTTCTAACGGTTTTGTCTCTGGCCTTGGGTCAGTTGTTATTTGGCATGAGACTTTGGCCCCAGAGCTATTTAATCGATTAAGAAATGATCAGCCAGTAGTTGATACCGCATCTCCGTCACCAAAAACAAAATCTGGCGCCACCCCAACTGCATCACCTTCAGTAATCGATAAATTTAAAACGACTACTGCAAGCGAAAACCCTTGTGGAACCATTAAATATTGACGCTTAACCATTAGAATCCCAAACATGAAAATTTCCGTAATTGGCACTGGTTATCTAGGTGCGACTCATGCGGCTTGCATGGCCGAACTAGGGCTAGATGTGGTTGGCGTAGATAACGATGCTTCAAAAATCGAAGCGCTCTCCAGAGGGGAACTTCCGTTCTACGAACCAGAACTTCCTGAATTGCTTTCTAAACATGTCAACGGCGGAAAATTAAAGTTCACTACCGATTACTCTGAAATTGCGGATTGCGATGTTCACTTTATCTGCGTTGGCACTCCTCAGATGAAAGATGGGCTTGCTGCTGATTTAAGTTATGTAAAGAGCGCATTTGCTGCGGTTGGTGCAGTTGCCAAACCTGGGTCGCTGCTAGTTGGAAAATCAACTGTTCCGGTCGGTACTGCTGAAGAACTTTC
>JBDKLQ010000056.1:0-4507 GCA_039795555.1 Actinomycetota bacterium | reverse complement strand
TGTCTAGTATTAGACAAGTTGCGACATCAATTGCACCAGATGAAATCGTCGGCAATATTGCAATCAGCGCCGAAGAACTGGGCTATGGTCAAGTGGCCACACTTAGTGGAATTTTCACACTTGCGGATAAAGCACCAGTTTCAGGCTTACCGGTAAAAATTGAAGTAAAGGCAAATAATGATCAGAATTGGCGCGAAATTGGGCAATTAATAACTAATCAAGATGGAAACGTAAATACTCAAATATTGTTAGGAAAAAATCAGCAAATCAGATTAAGGAGTGAAGGCACTTGGGAGCGACTCGAAGGTATGTCTCCAGCCAAGAATATCAAAGTAAAACCAGTTATTTCGATTAACGCACCAATATCAGTTTTAAAATCGCAATTAATTTCAATTACCGGAAATATCTCGTCAAAGATTTCAACCAAAATAAATCTGGAAATATTTGTTGGCAATAAGTGGAACCTAGTTCAAAGTACTTCTAGTGATGAGAACGGCAACTATCTTTTCAATACCGGAACCAGCGTCCCAGGTTTCGTTAAATATCGAACTAACGTGCTAGAAAGCGATTCCTTGGGAGCCGCTACCAGCTCCGCTGCTGTTGTCGTTATTCGTGAATAAGAGATAATTAGAAGATGGTTAAGACCACCGACAAACTTGAAGAAGAGTTACGCGCAATCTTCAATGCCGATCGACTTTGGGTCACGGTTGTTTGGGATGACCCAGTAAATTTAATGTCTTACGTAACCTTTGTATTTATGGAACTTTTTGGCTATTCGAAAGAACGCGCCACGGAATTAATGTTGAAAGTTCACAACGAAGGCAAGGCAGTAGTTTCAACTGGCTCGCGCGAAGAGATGGAGCGAGATGTGCAACGTTTACATGAATATGGTTTGTGGGCGACAATTTCACGTGAAGATATTTAAGAGGCAATCAGGTCCAATCAATGACTGAATCAGGATTTATTCGCCATGGTGCTAATCAATACACCGCAAAATTTTCAGATTCTGAGAAAGAAGTATTAATTAACTTAAGTGAACAAATTATTGAATTGTTAGGAGAAAGATCCGATCATTCTCACTCTGATCCGCTAGCTGCCATGGTTGGTATCACTTCGCACGATAACCCTCCCGATGATGAAGTACTTTTTAGATTATTGCCGAATGCCTATTCAGATGATGAATCTGCAGCAGAATTTCGTAGATATACCGAAGCAACTTTGCGTGAAAAGAAGCGAGCCCATGCGATGGCGGTGCGATCACATTTAATTAATGCGCTTGATGGTGAAGTTGATTTGGACCATGACAGTGCTATGGGGTGGCTTGGCGGCCTTAATGACATTCGCCTTGCTTTGGGTGTGCGATTAAATGTAGAAGAAAATTCTCACGAAACATTGGAATTATTGAAACCAGATGATCCAATGCGACCGGTATATGCGGTTTATACCTGGCTTGGTTGGTTACAAGATTCCTTATTACAAGCTTTGATGAATGATGCTTCGGAAAATGAATAATTTTCGCAAGGTAGAATTCACCGCGTGAGCGATTCTCCAATCGGAATATTTGATTCCGGAGTCGGTGGCTTAACCGTTGCTAGAGCAATCCTCGATCAATTACCAAACGAAAATACTATTTATATCGGTGACACGGCGCGTGGTCCATATGGACCGCGACCAATTGCCGAAGTTCGCGAATTTGCGTTAGAAATTATTGATTTTCTAATTGCCAAAGGTTGTAAAGCGATTGTGATTGCCTGTAATTCGGCGAGTGCGGCAATGCTTCGGGATGCGCGCGAAAAATACCAAGTTCCAGTCATCGAAGTAATTCAACCAGCAGCCAGACGAGCAGTTGCAGCAACCCGAAGTGGAAAAATTGGTGTAATTGGTACTCGCGCAACAATCGAATCCGGTGCATATTTAGATGCCTTTGCTGCCGCACCACAATTAGAAATTACATCTGTTGCCTGTCCGAAGTTCGTGGAATTTGTTGAACGCGGTGAAACCACTGGTACTGCAATTACTTCACTTGCTAAAGAGTATTTACAACCAGTCATTGATGCAAAAGTTGACACCTTGGTTCTTGGTTGCACCCATTATCCATTGCTAACTGGTGTAATCTCGTATGTTGTCGGCGAAAATGTAACCTTAGTTTCAAGCGCTGAAGAAACCGCGAAAGACTTATATCGGGTATTGGTAGAGAAAAATTTGCTTCGTACAGTGAAATCAATCCCGGCTTCTCATGAATTTTTAGCAACGGGAGACTCAACTCAATTTGAATCATTAGCTAAGCGATTCCTAGGTCCCGAAGTCACTAAAGTTGCACACCAAGATTTAAAGTAATAAGTAAATCAATCAAAAAGAATTGAAGGAATTAGAATGTCAACACGAGTAGATGGCAGAACCGATTCACAGCTTCGCGAAATCAAATTTACTAGAAATTGGTTAATCAATGCCGAAGGGTCGGTGCTCGTTGAATTTGGCAATACTCGAGTTCTATGCGTTGCATCTTTCTCTCCAGGTGTACCGCGTTGGTTAAAAGATTCTGGAAATGGTTGGGTAACTAGTGAATACTCAATGTTGCCTCGTGCGACGCATACTCGTTCTGATCGCGAGAGTGTAAAAGGCAAACTTGGAGGACGTACTCAAGAAATTTCGAGATTAGTTGGCAGATCGATGCGTGCGGTAGTTAACATGAAAGAACTTGGCGAAAATACAATTGTTTTAGATTGCGATGTTTTACAAGCTGATGGTGGAACCCGCACAGCAGCTATCACTGGTGCCTATGTTGCGCTAGCAGATGCACTCCGGTGGGCTAAAGAACAAGGCCATTTGTCTGCCGCGGCTAAACCACTAAATGATTCTGTAGCAGCGGTAAGCGTTGGAATTGTTAATGGAAAACCAACCCTGGATCTTTGTTACGAAGAAGATGTTGCAGCAGATACCGACATGAACGTGGTTTGTGCCGGAAATGGTGATTTTATTGAAGTTCAAGGTACTGCCGAAGGTGCACCATTTGATCGTTCGCTACTTAATGAATTATTAGATTTAGCGGTAAGTGGTTGCGACCAATTAAGAAAATTACAACAAGCAGCGCTAGACAGTTAACAATTGGGAAGTAAATGCAAGTAATTTTGGCAACTAAAAATAAAGGCAAAGTGGTCGAACTCCAACGCATTCTGGCTGAATTTCCCGGGGCAGAAAAATTAGAAATAATAAGTTTAGAAAAATTTCCCGAACTTCAAGATATAGAAGAGACTGGCACAACTTTCATCGAGAACGCGTTATTAAAGGCGCATTCAATCGCAGATGCAACAGGAATAGCAGCGATTGCCGATGACAGTGGTATTTGTGTTGATTTTTTAAATGGTGCACCGGGAATTTTTTCAGCTAGATATTCAGGCAACGGGGATGCTGAAAACAATCAAAAGTTACTAAAAGTATTGGAAAATGTGCCAGATGAAAAGCGAGGTGCATATTTTTATTGTGCAGCAGTTTTTGTCACCCCGGCAAGTTCGGGCCCTAAAATTGAATTAATAGCTGAAGGCAGATTTGAAGGCAAGATTAGTTACGAAATTCGGGGCAGCGGTGGATTTGGATACGACCCACTCTTTATTCCAAGCGAGCAACCAAATTCTGTAAACGGAGAGGGTATTTCCACACGTACCAGCGCAGAATTAAGCGCGCACGAGAAGGATTCAATCAGTCATCGCGGGAAAGCATTGCGTTCTCTAGTGCCGAAGATTCTGGCTAGCGATTTACTGAGGTAACCTTCTCCTTAGGAATTTATCGTTAATTAAGGAGTTAATGTGGCTGCAAAGAAAGCCGTTAGAAAACCTGCTAAGAAGACTGCTAAAAAGATCGCCAAAAAAGCAGTTAAAAAAACCGCAGCACGTAAAGCTGTTAAAAAATCAGCAGCGAAAAAAGCACCTGTCCGTAAGGCAGTAAAGAAGTCGGCAGCTAGAAAGCGCACTACTTCTTCAATTACCGTGCCACCAGTTCCGGTATCAAGCAGACCGGCCACTTCAACAGTGCGCCCAGCAGTGCCAGTCGCCACAGCGCCTCGTCCTTCTGCAAAAAAATCAGGATCTGGAAATCGCGTTGTTTTGGCAGTTTTAATTGGAATAGTTTTGCTTGGCGCAATTGTTTTGTCTCAAGGTAATGGAGATGACGAAAAAGGTGCTGCTCCAAAGATCCCAACTAAAACTGAGAGCGCTGCTCCGATGGAGTCTGCTTCTGAATCTGCAAGTGAAACATCGACTGCAACTGGCAATGGCGTAGCACCACTTGGCATCGTTGCAAAGTACACAGCAGATGGTGCGACAATTTTCTGGAAAGAAGCAGAAGTTACAGATGGTCTAAAGGGTTACAGCGTTGAAACTCGTGCCAATGGTGGCGAGTGGAAGAAAATTGCTGATGTCGAAATGGGAACTTTGAAATATGATATGAAAGTTACCGACACAGCCGGCTGGATGTCTTTCCGAATTTCATCTGTTTATACAGATGGACAAGT
>JBDKLQ010000055.1:0-11757 GCA_039795555.1 Actinomycetota bacterium | reverse complement strand
AATTATTGAAAGACCATCAAAGGGGAGTGAAATTACCTGGCCGCATCCGCTCAAATCATCACGAATGCGCGAATATGGAACCGCAGTTTTTTACTTCGCAACTTACGAGCTGTAATCTTGGTTCATGCGTCGTGCCGTTTGTCCAGGGTCGTTTGATCCAATTACTTATGGACACTTAGATATCATCGAGCGCGCAAGTAATCGATTTGATGAAGTAATTGTTGCCGTTATGGTCAATCGAGTTAAAGATTCTCTTTTTACTGTTGAAGAACGAATGGCGATGATCCAACATACGACAAAAAATTTGAAAAATGTAACCGTGGCTTCTTGGTCTGGGTTGTTGGGTGACTATTGCAAACAGAATGATGCGCAAACGATCGTAAAGGGTCTACGTGCGGTGACCGATTTTGACTACGAGCTCCAAATGGCTCAGATTAATTTTCAAACTGCCGGGATTGAGACGATGTTTATGGCAACAGCGCCAGCTCATTCCTTCTTATCCTCATCTATCGTGAAAGAATTGGCCCATTATGGCGGAGACATCTCTACGATGGTTCCACCAAATGTTAAGTCTGAACTTGCGAAACGAGTAGCGAGGAAATAAAAATGGATGCGATTGAGAAATTAGAAACTGCCATAAAGATGATCGAAGAGGCGCGCGGTGTGCCACTATCAGCTTCAGCGGTAATTCATCGTGGCGAAATGGCAGCAGTGTTAGATGCACTTAAAAAATCATTGCCAAAAACCATTGCTCAAGCCGAAAAAATTTTGCAAGATAAAGATCAAATAATCGAAGAAGGCCGCGCTAGCGCAGAGCAACTGATTTCCATTGCTCGTGAAGAAGTTGCGCAAATGGTCGAGCAAACTGCAATTATGAAAACTGCCCGTGAAGAAGCGGCACGTTTAATCGAGGAAGCTCGCGATGAGGCCAATTTGCAACGAGATGAAATTGAACATTACATCGATTCAAGATTGGCAACCCTGGAAGTTATTTTAAATAAAACTCAAGATGCCGTTGCTCGTGGTCGCGAACGTCTCGCTGGAGCACAAGACAAGGATGTGCTCTCTCAGCTCAAAGATTGATCAATGGCCCAGAGCGTCTTTAAATTTAATACTCACGAGCTGCCACGCCGGGCTGGTGAGATGAAGGAGTACATACTCCACCTTCCGTTAGATAAACCAATCGGAATTGATGTAATCGAAGTTCCATCTGGAACAATTCTCGATCTGGATTTGAGATTAGAATCCGTAACTGAAGGTGTTTTGGCAACAGGTGAATTTTCTACCGTTGCAAAAGGCGAGTGCATTCGCTGTTTGGATCCAATCAATCTAACGTTAGATAAAACTTTTCAAGAACTTTACGCATACAAATCTAATCCTGATATAGAAGATGAAGATGAATTACTAATGGAAGGCGATCTAATTGATTTAGAGAGTCCAATAAGAGATGCAATCGTGCTTTCGCTTCCAATCAACCCACTTTGTGATGACGATTGCGAAGGATTGTGTTCTGGTTGCGGCGTTAAGTGGTCAGAGCTGCCCGAAGACCATGAACATGAAGTAATTGACGCTCGCTGGAAAGGGCTAGAAGGGCTCGATTTCACAAAATAAGGGCCATCGGAGATAATTCTCGTCCGCAGTAGATTTAATTTTTATTTAGAAGGAGCAGGACCAGTGCCAGTACCAAAGCGAAAGATGTCTCGTTCGAAGACACGTTCACGTCGCAGCCAATGGAAAACTACTGCTGCAACTCTTGCAAACTGCCCACAATGTCAGCAACCTAAGTTGACTCACACTGCGTGCCCAACTTGTGGCACATACAACCGTCGCCAAGTCGTAGAGGTTTAATAATTGTTCGCGCAATTAATCGCGCGGCTTGGGGTAGATGTAAACCCACAATTGCTTGAATTGGCATTTACTCACCGCTCATTTGCCTACGAAAATAATCTTTTAGCTAATAATGAGCGCTTAGAATTTTTAGGTGATGCAGTTTTGGGATTAGTTGTAACCGAAGAGCTTTACACCCGATATCCCGATTTAGACGAATCAAAACTTTCACCATTGCGTTCTGGCATCGTAAATATGCGCGCGCTGGCTGACATCGCCCGAGAACTAAATCTCGGTCAATATATGCGAATTGGAAAAGGCGAAGAGATCACCGGCGGTCGTGATAAAAATTCTTTGTTGGCTGATTCACTCGAGGCGCTGTTTGGTGCAATTTATTTAAATCATGGCTTTACCGATACCGCTAGAGTGATTTTGAATTTAATTACCCCAACAATTGAAGTTGCTAAGAGTCAGGGTGCTGGGCTCGATGGCAAGACTGCGCTCCAGGAGTTGGCGGCAGCTCGCCAAATTTCTTTGCCGGAATATCAAATAAGTGAATCAGGTCCTGATCACGATAAGAGTTTTGTTGCCACTGCAATCGTTGGTGGCGAAGCAATTGCAACTGGTGGCGGTAAGAGCAAGCGTGAGGCGGAACAAGCAGCTGCTCGTACGGCATTTGAAATTTTAAATGCCAGAACTTCCTGAAGTAGAAACAGTTCGCGCTGGCCTTGAAAAATGGGTAAGCGGCGAGAAAATTAAGCGCAGCGAGCAACTTCATCCGCGTGCAGTTCGCAGCGAAATTCCAATTTCGATATTTGATGGCGCGAAAGTTGTGCAAGTTAGTCGGCGCGGAAAATTCTTATGGTTTGAATTTAATCGCCCTGAAGTCTTGGTCGCTCACCTTGGCATGAGTGGTCAGTTTCTAGTGCAACCTAAAGCGAGCCCTCGCGAGAAACATGCCCGAGCATTATTTGAGTTAAAAAATGGGCGGGAGTTGAGATTCATAGATCAGCGCACTTTTGGCTGGCTAGCGGTCTCTCACATGACAAACGGAATTCCCGATTTGGCAGCTCATATCGCACCCGACCTATTTGATTCTAAATTTTCGATAAAAAATGTAGCTGCTGAGATATCAAAGCGAAATACTCAGATTAAGAAAGTACTTCTTGATCAAAGTATGTTGAGCGGGATTGGAAACATTTACGCCGATGAGGCGCTTTGGATGGCTCAAATTCATCCCGAAACTCCTACTAAAAATCTGAAACTTTCTGAGATTGAAAATTTACTTCGAAAATCAAAACAAGTTATGAAAGCAGCTTTAAAAGCAGGCGGAACTTCCTTCGATGATCTGTACATAAATGTGAACGGGGAGAGTGGCTACTTCGAGCGGAGGTTGAAGGTTTATGGCCGCGAAGGTGAGCCATGTCGCAGATGCGGGCGGGAAATTCAAAGAATTGCCTTCGCAAACCGCTCGTCGCACCTCTGTCCGAGATGCCAAAAAAGATAGGTTTGGCGCATGTATTTGAAGAGCATCACGCTCAAAGGATTTAAATCCTTTGCCTCTACGACGACCCTGCGGTTAGAACCAGGTATTACTTGCGTAGTTGGTCCAAACGGTTCTGGTAAGTCTAATGTTGTGGACGCCCTTTCCTGGGTAATGGGCGAACAGGGTGCGAAATCTTTGCGCGGCGGAAAGATGGAAGATGTAATTTTCGCTGGAACTAGTGGGCGAGCACCATTGGGTCGCGCCGAAGTTGCAGTAACCATTGATAACACAGATGGTGCATTGCCAATTGATTATTCGGAAGTAACGATTACTCGAATCCTTTTCCGTAACGGACAAAGTGAATATCAAATCAATGGCGAAGCATCTCGATTATTAGATATCCAAGAATTGTTAAGCGATTCCGGAATTGGTCGAGAAATGCACGTAATTGTGGGACAAGGCCAGTTAGAACGAATTTTGATGGCAACGCCAGAAGAGCGCCGCGCTTTCATCGAAGAAGCTGCTGGAGTATTAAAACATCGAAAGCGAAAAGAAAAAGCGCTACGCAAACTAGATTCGATGCAGGCCAACATGGCTCGAGTCCAGGATTTAACAGTTGAATTGCGCCGGCAACTTAAACCACTTGGTCGACAAGCTGAAGTTGCGAAAAAAGCCGCAATTATTCAGGCCGATATGCGTGACGTGAAGTTGCGTTTGCTTGCCGATGATTATATTTCTATGGAAAAAGTATTTTCTACCGAAATTGCGGACGAAAATGCTCTTCGTGAACGTCGAAATATTGTTGAATCTGATTTAGAAAAAGTTCGTGCGCGAGAAGCCGCACTTGATGCTGAGGCAGCTTTCGAAGGTCCACTTCTATTGAAAGCACAAGAAACTTATTACGCATTAACCAGTCTTCGCGAAAAATTTCGCGGCACAGCCCAGTTGGCTCAAGAGCGAACGAAATTTTTGGCTCAAGAAGTCGAAATTACTCCGGGACGAGATCCAGAATTAATTGATGCCGAAGCTGCAACATTAAGAACTGAAGAAAATACTTTGCGCCAAGGATTGATTGAAAAACAGAATGAACTCAATCAAGCCATTTTAAATTTGCGAAATCTTGAAACTGAGGTAAAAAGCGAAGAAGACCGAATCGCAGCGACTCTTCGAGCTATTGCTGATCAACGGGAAGGCACCGCTCGCCAAGAAGGCCACGTAAAATCATTAGCGGCTCGGATCGAAGCGATGGGTCAAGAGATTGCACGATTAATTAAAGCTCGAAGCGACGCCCAAGAGCGAGTTGAAAGCGCCCAACGTGATTACGCAAATTTTGAATTAGAAATTGCGAGTGCAGATTCAGGCGAGCAAGGGTTGGATTCCAATTTCGAAGTTGCAAAAAACTCTTTAGCGATTGCTAAAGGACAGTTTGATAAACTACAAGAACAAGAGCGAATTGCAGATAAAAAACGCCACGCCCTCGAAGCAAAATTAGAAGCACTCAAATTAACAAGCGTTGCACCAAATGGTGCCAAGGCACTTATTAGTGACTCACGTGGTGTAAATATTTTGGGTTCGATTGCGTCATTGATTGAAATTGAACGTGGTTACGAAGCAGCGGTTGCAGCTGCCCTCGGTTCGTTAGCTGACGCCATCGTGGTGCAAGATCTTGCCGCCGCAGTAATGGCGATAACTACATTGCGAAATCAAAATCTCGGCCAAGCTGAAGTCTTGGTTACTGGTGGCTCACGATCAACTCAAAATGTTCCATCAGGTTTAACGCCGCTTTCTAAATTTGTGAAATCTAGTCAAATCGCTGACTTGCTGAGCGAAATTATCGAAAAGACTGTATTTGTTGAGGCGACTCGTGATGCTGCTGAAATAATTAAAAATAATCCAGAATTAAAAGTTGTAACTCGCGATGGTGATTTGTTTACAAAATCCAGAGCTCGGGGTGGTACGAAAAGTGCGAGCTCGTTAGTCGAAATCCAAGCTTTAATCGCCGAGGTCGAAACTGAGCTTGAAAAGGCGAATCATGAAGTAGAGCGGTTAACTTTTGAACTTTCAAATGCATCTCACACCCTCTCAAATAAGCAGAGCGAATATGATCAAGCACTTGCCAAATTAAATGATTCTGATGCGCGGATTTCGGCATTAACAGAGCAATTGGCAGTTGCGAGCCAAAATTCGAAATCTGCAACTGCGGAAGTTGAAAGATTGAATCTAGCGATACAAGAAGCCGAAGCAGAGCGAGCAAGCGATCAACGCGAATTAGAGATTGCCAAGAGCCAAGTTGGTCAGACTGGAGTTATTGAAGAACCGGACCACACAATTGCCGAACAGTTACGCGAAAAATTAACTGCAGCACGAAGCATCGAGGTTGAAGCCAGACTTGCCGTTCGTACCAGCGAAGAGCGAGTTAATTCAATCGCCGCCCGCGCAATTGAATTAGAACAGGCAGCTGCTGCCGAACGTTTGGCTAATGAAACTGCAATTTCACGCCGAGCAAATCGCGTTCTAGGTGCCGAAATTTCACAATTAATTGCGCAAGCTGCCTATGAAACTTTAATTCATATTGAAAGATCTATATCTAAATCTGGTATGGAACGTTCTAGGTTAGAAGAATCCCGGACAATGCGGGAAGGAGAAACTTTAACGATTCGTCAACGCAATCGAGAACTTACTTCGGAATTAGAACAGTTAACTTCCAGTGTTCATCGAGATGAAATTGCCCGCGCTGAACAGCGGATGCGATTAGAAAACTTGCAAACGAAGGTATTAGAAGAATTTTCCTTAGATGTCCAGACTTTAAAAGAAGAATATGGCCCACATCGTGACGTACCAACTTTTGTTGAAACTGAAGATGGCCGAATCATTGAGGGCGACTTAATTCCGTACCGCCGCGACCAGCAGGAAAAGCGTTTAACACAAGTTGAGAAACAATTAACTTTGCTGGGAAAAATAAATCCGATGGCGCTTGAAGAATATAACGAAGTCGAAGAACGATTGAAATATTTAACTGAACAAGTTGAAGACTTAAAGCGCACTAAGAAAGATCTCCTAGATATTGTTAAAGAAGTGGACGATCGAGTTCAAACTATTTTCATGGAGGCTTATGAAGATACTGCTAAGCACTTCAGCGCTGTGTTTGAACGGTTATTCCCAGGTGGCGATGGTCGATTAATTTTGACTGATCCAGAAAATCCATTAATTACTGGCGTTGACATTGAGGCGCGACCACCTGGAAAGAGATTGAAGCGACTTTCACTTCTATCGGGTGGCGAGAAATCTTTGACGGTAGTTGCTCTGATGGTTGCAATTTTTAAATCACGTCCAAGTCCGTTCTATGTACTTGATGAAGTCGAAGCAGCGCTTGATGACGTGAACTTGGGCCGATTACTCGGAGTGCTAGAAGACCTTCGCGAAAATTCACAATTAATTATCATCACGCACCAAAAGCGCACTATGGAAATTGCAGATGCGCTTTATGGCGTAACCATGCGCGGCGATGGCGTAACTGAGGTTATTTCTCAGCGCCTTCGTGAAGTTGAAACTGCATAAATGGGATTGTTCAGTAAATTAATTTCTAAATTAACTGGCAACGCGCAGATTGCCGATTCCGATTGGGCCGAATTAGAGAAATCTTTACTTGAATCAGATTTGGGTCGAGAGTTAACAGCCGAAATCATCGGCGAAGCCAAAAAAATTAAAGATCAACCAGAAATTGCGTTAATTTCGATTCTGGATTCTTATTTGTCCAAGAAGCCACGGGTTACTAAATCTGGCGTGATCCTAATTGTCGGCGTAAATGGCACTGGGAAAACTACCAGTGCCGCCAAGTTGGCAAATGCATTACCTGGGAAAACCTTGCTGGCGGCAGCCGATACATTTCGAGCCGCAGCTGTCGATCAACTTAAAACTTGGGGAGCAAATTTAAATATTGAAGTTGTTGCTGGACCACCAAATGGTGACCCCGCTTCAGTGGCGTTCGAAGCGCTAAAAAAATACAGTTCCGGATTTGATAATTTAATTATTGACACCGCAGGTCGCCTTCATAACAAATCTGACTTGATGGCCGAACTGGGCAAAGTAAAGCGCGTGATCGAAAAAAGTGCGCAAGTATCGGAAGTTCTTCTAGTAGTCGATGCCACCACTGGCCAAAATGGATTAGCTCAAGCTGAAGTTTTTACCGAGGCCGTCGATGTGACTGGAATAATTTTGACCAAAACTGACGGTAGCGCAAAGGGTGGAATCGCGCTGGCAATCGAGAAGCGGTTCGACGTCCCGATTAAGTGGGTCGGAAATGGCGAAAAAGTTAACAATTTTGAGCCATTTGTTAACACAACGTACATAAATACCCTGATTTCTTAGCCTGCTCTTAACCTTAAAAACCATCTTTTGAAATCAAATTAATCCAAATTACCACCAGCTAAATGCGGCTCAATGGGGAGTGCTCAAATTCGGAGGTTAAATAATTATGGATATTACTTTAAATGGTGGTGACACGGCCTGGGTCTTAGCGAGTAGCGCGTTAGTTCTACTTATGACGCCAGGTTTAGCATTTTTTTATGGCGGAATGGTCCGGCGCAAAAGTGTTTTAAATATGATGATGATGTCTTTTGTAACAATTGGAATCGTCAGTATTTTGTGGGTAGTTTTTGGATATAACCTTGCTTTTGGATATAAATCTGATTCACCTTGGATTGGTGGCATTGGTTTTAGTGGCTTAGGTGATGCTGTAAATAGTTTTACAAATAATGGCGGCGCCTATCCAATCCCAGTCTTAGTTTTTGCTGCATTTCAATTAATGTTTGCAATCATTACTCCAGCACTTATATCAGGAGCAATTGCTGATCGAGCAAAATTTTCTGCCTGGGCGGTTTTTGTAGCTCTCTGGTCAACAATTGTCTATTTCCCGGTTGCGCACTGGGTTTTTGATTTTGGCGACAAATTTGGAGAAACTTTAAAAGGTGTCGGGTATTTAGCTGGCAAAGGTGTGGAAGATTTTGCCGGTGGTACTGCGGTGCATATTAATGCGGGTGCCGCTGGATTGGCACTTGCAATAGTTTTGGGAAAACGCATTGGTTGGCGTAAAGAAAACATGCGCCCACATTCCCTCCCGCTGGTTTTATTAGGATCTGGACTACTCTGGTTTGGCTGGTTTGGTTTTAACGCTGGATCTGCTCTGGCAGCAAATGGAATTGCAGCATTAGCATTCATCAATACGCAAGTTGCAACGGGGGCAGCACTCATTGGCTGGTTATTTCTCGAAAAACTTAGAGATGGACATGCAACTTCTCTTGGTGCCGCTTCTGGCGCAGTCGCAGGCTTAGTTGCAATCACGCCTGCATGTGCTTTTGTGGCGCCATGGGCAGCAGTTGTCATTGGGTTCATTGCTGGAGCTCTGTGTGCCATTGCGGTTGGTCTAAAATTTAAATTCAATTTAGATGACTCGCTCGACGTTGTTGGAGTTCACTTAGTTGCTGGACTTTGGGGCTGTATCTCGATTGGTTTTTTTGGTTCGAAAGCAGTCAACGCGATTGGTTTAAACGGATTGCTTTATGGTGGAGGAACCGAATTACTTGGGAAACAGGCGTTCGGTGCCTTTTTTGTGATGGCATATTCCTTCTTGGTCACTTTAATCCTAGGATTAATAATCGAGAAAACAATTGGATTCCGTATCAAATCTGATGATGAAGTAACTGGAATCGACGTATCCGAACATCGCGAAACTGCATATATGGAGGTGGCATAACATGAAATTGATAACCGCTACAGTAAAACCACAAAAACTTGAATCAGTGAAGGATGCGCTTCAAAGTATTGGGGTTCAAGGAATGACGGTTTATGAAGTAAGTGGATTCGGCCGCCAAGGCGGACACACCGAGGTTTATCGCGGTGCCGAATACAAAGTAACGCTTCTTCCGAAAGTAAGAATCGAAGCAGTAGTCGATGACTATAAAGTTGATGAAGTTATAAATGTCATCGTGAAAACCGCTTCAACTGGATCAATCGGTGATGGAAAAGTATGGGTTTCACCAGTTGATGAAATAGTACGGGTCCGAACTGGCGAAAGAGGTTCAGCCGCAATTTAGAACGCTAGTAGACTGCCGCGCGAAATGTTTGAAAAACTTGGCGCAAAATTTGAAAACGCACTCTCTAAATTGAGATCGCGCGGCAGACTATCTACATCAGATATCAAGGAAACTTTTTCTGAAATTAGATCTGCTTTATTAGATTCCGACGTTGCTTTAGATGTAGTTGAAGATTTCGTAAATAAAACCGAAGGCAAAGCACTAGAACTTCTGCCTAATTTGCAAGCCGGAAGTAACCCAGCCAATGCAATATTTGAATTAATTCAAAGCGAACTCACTTCACTTTTGGGCGCCACGGCACGCCGAATTCGATTCGCTAAAAACCCACCAACGGTAATTATGTTGACTGGTTTGCAAGGTGCCGGAAAAACTACGCTTGCTGGAAAACTTGCAAAATATTTCTTGGATCAAGGAAATACGCCAATTTTAATTGCGTGCGATTTGCAGCGGCCAAATGCCGTAACCCAACTTCAAGTAATTGGGGAGCAGATAAAAGTTCCAGTTTTTGCACCCGAGCCAGGTAATGGCCAAGGTGACCCTATTTCAGTTGCAAAATCTGGCTTAGATTTTGCTAGACAGAAATTACATAATTTAGTAATTGTTGATACCGCGGGGCGCCTTGGTGTCGACGAAGAAATGATGCAGCAGGCCAAAGAGATTCGTAACGCAATTTCACCAGATGAAGTTCTATTCGTAGTTGATTCCATGATTGGCCAAGATGCAGTCAAAACTGCGAAAGCTTTCAACGAAGGTGTCGGCATAGATGGTTTAGTGCTAACTAAATTAGATGGTGATGCTCGCGGAGGCGCTGCGCTATCTATTGCATCTGTAACTGGCAAACCTATTTTATTTGCTTCTACTGGCGAGAAGATCTCTGATTTCGATCTCTTCTATCCAGATCGAATGGCACAGCGAATACTTGGACTTGGCGATGTCCAAACTCTGGCCGAGCAAGCCAAAAAAGCAATTGGAACCGAAACAGCTGAAAAGCTTGAGGCTAAATTTTCATCCGGTGAAAGTTTCACCTTCGAAGACTTTCTTGAGCAGCTGCAAGCTATGGCAAATATGGGGTCTATGACTAAATTGCTTGGAATGTTGCCGGGAAATCAACTGATGAAAAAGCAGTTAGAAAATTTTGATGAGCGTGAAATTATTAAGGCGAAATCGATAATTCAATCAATGACTATTGCCGAGCGTAACGATCCGAAAATTTTGAATGGTTCTCGCCGAGTCCGAATCGCAAAGGGTTCCGGTCACGAAGTTAAAGATGTCAATAATTTGGTAGACCGATTTGGCGCAGCTCAAAAGGCGATGAAACAGATGAGAAGTGGTGGTATGCCCGGCATGGCCGGTGCGCCACAAATTCAGAAAAATCCAATGCGCCAAACAAACCAAATGAATCAAACGAATCAGAAGAAGAAATCACGCTCTGGAAATCCCGCGAAACGAGCCCAAGAAGAGGGGCGCTAAGCGCTGATTTCGCTATCTGAGCCTGCGCTGGCAGAATTGGCCATCTGAGCGCGGACCCTCTAGCCGCTCTCGAACAATATAAATAATGCAATTTATTTATTTGCTGCGCTCCCACTGCAGCGGTGAATAAAGTGCGAATAAATTAGGAGTAGTAAAACTTTGGCAACGAAGATTCGCTTGATGCGTAAGGGCAAGATTCGCACACCATATTTCCGCATCGTTGTAACTGACGAAAAGAAAGCGCGTAACGGATTATCAATTGAAGAAATTGGTCGCTACGTTCCAAGTTCAGATCCTTCATACATTGAAGTGAATTCAGAACGGGCACAACATTGGTTAAAGATAGGTGCGCAGCCAACTGAAGCCGTTACCGCACTTTTGAAAATCACTGGTGACTGGCAAAAATTCAAAGGGCTGCCAGGAACCGAAGGAACTTTGAAAACAATTCCAGCTCGCGAAGATAAAAAGGTTCGCTACGAAGCTGCGGTTAAAGCTGCAGCAAATGAACCTTCGGATGGCGCAACAACTTTAAAAAAGAAGGCACAAGATCGCTTAGCGGAAAAGTCTGCACCAAAAAATGAGACTGAAGTTAAATCGGAAACCGCAGAAGCACCAGTTGCTGAAGTAGTTGAAGCAACAGAAGCTCCAGCGACAGAGGTTGTGGCGCAAGAAGTTACCCCAGAAGCTGTTGTCGAAACTCCAGCTGAAACTCCAGCCGAATAAAAATCATGTTAGACGAAGCGCTAGAACATCTCGTCAAAGGAATTGTTGATAACCCAGACGATGTGAAGGTAAGTGAAAAAACACATCGTCGGGGTACAACCCTAGAAGTTAATGTCAATCCAGAAGACATTGGCAAGGTAATCGGTCGCAACGGACGTA
>JBDKLQ010000054.1:0-2917 GCA_039795555.1 Actinomycetota bacterium | reverse complement strand
CGCCAACGATTTCGTGTCCAGGAACCATTGGAAATATGGCTGGTCCCCATTCCTCACGTACTTGATGAATATCGGAATGACAGATTCCGGCATAAGTAATTTTAAAAGCAACATCATTGGCGCCAACATCTCGGCGAGTAAATTCATATGGCGTGAGCGGTCCGCCCGCATTATGAGCCGCTAAACCTCGAACCTTCATTGTTTACTCCTTAATTAGCGATTCAATTTTTAAATTTGGAAATTCTTGCATAAGTTTGGCGCGGCCGCCCAAAGAGGCGATTTCCAATAGAACAGCAACAGTAGTCACTTTGGCGCCAGCTTTTTGAAGCAATCGTAGCGCTGCCGCCAGTGTGCCACCGGTAGCCAAAACATCGTCGATTAATAGTACTTGATCATTTTTTGTAACTGCATCAGCATGAATCTGTATCACATCATGTCCGTATTCAAGGCCATAACCTTCTTCTATCGTTGTGAACGGCAATTTCCCTTTCTTTCGCACTGGAATTAACCCGCGATGGCTCAATAAGGCGGCTCCAGTGGCGAAGATAAATCCTCGAGCTTCAACTCCGGCCACAAAATTTGCTTCAATATCAAAGTCAGCCAAAGCTTTACTTACCTCTAATAGCGCTTTTGGATTTTGAATTAGTGGCGTAATGTCTCGGAAAACAATTCCGGGCACCGGAAAATCGCGCACTTCACGGATAAGTTTCTGCCAATCATTCATGTGTCCGAACGGGGAGTTGAACCCCGAAGCCCTATACGGGCACTAGCACCTCAAGCTAGCGCGTCTGCCAATTCCGCCACCCGGACGAGTTTTTCTATTTTACTTTACAATCACATCATGTCTGAAATCTTTGATGAGGCAGTAAAAATTTGCCAAGAATTAATTCGAATCCCAAGCGTAAATTACGGAGAAGAAGGTGGCGACGAACGGGCAGTTGCTGAATATGTTGTTTCATCTTTGAAAGAGGTGGGTATTGATGCGAAGATTTATGAATCAGCGCCAAATCGTTGCAATGTGATCGCCAAGATCGAAGGCATTGATAAAAATCGCCCAGGTCTTGTTCTTCATGGTCATCTTGATGTGGTTCCAGCAAATGCAACAGATTGGCAGGTGGATCCGTTCAGTGGTGACATAAAAGATGGAATGATTTGGGGTCGCGGCGCAGTTGATATGAAAAATATCGATGCCATGATCCTGGCCATTGTTAGGAATTGGGCGCGCAACGGGATTAAGCCGCCACGTAACATAACACTTGCTTTTTTTGCTGATGAGGAGGCAGGTGGAACATACGGTTCTAGATATTTAGTAGCGAAACACCCAGAAATTTTTGCTGATTGCACCGAAGCGGTATCGGAAGTTGGCGGATTCTCCGTTACATTGCGAAATGGCAAGCGTCTTTATTTGATTGAAGGTGCCCAAAAGGGCATTCATTGGATGCGCATTACTGCTAAAGGTACTGCTGGACATGGATCGTTTGTAAATAACGATAATGCCGTTACGAAGATTTCATCTGCAGTAGAAAAAATTGGTAATTATGACTGGCCGCAAAGATATACCCGAACCGTGCGGGATCTTTTTACGGCAATTGCCGAAGCTACGGGGCAACAATTGGGTGAAGATTTTCGGCCTTTACTGATTGAAATTGGTAGTGCAGCCCGAATGATCGGCGCAACACTTCAAAATACCTCCAATCCAACACAATTGGATGCTGGATATAAAGCGAATGTGATTCCAGGTTCGGCAAGCGCCGTGATTGATGGTCGGTTCTTACCAGGATTCGAACATGAACTTCATGAAACCATTCGTGAAATCATTGGACCAGATTTTGAAATTGAAACCATCACACGTGATATTGCCCTTGAAGTTCCATTTGAAGGTAAATTAGTTGAAGCGATGTGCACAGCGATCAAAAAATTAGACCCCGAAGGCATTCCAGTTCCATATTTAATGAGTGGTGGAACAGACAACAAAGCGCTGAGCGATTTGGGTATCACCGGTTATGGATTCTCGCCAATGCGGCTTCCGGCGGATTTAGATTTCATGGCGTTATTTCATGGAGTTGACGAACGAATACCGCTAGCAAGTTTTGATTTTGGCGTGAAAGCCTTAGAAGATTTTCTTCTAAATAGTTGATACTTCATTTAACGCTTGTCGGACTATATCTGGAAGCGCTATTTCCTCAGCTCTAATCGCACCTTTTAATTGGGCAGCAGTTCTGGCGCCGACGATTGCACTTGTTACGCCATACGAATCGCGTACCCAACTTAATGCGACTTCAGTTGGCGAATAACCAAGTCCATCAGCTGCTACTTGTACCGCTTCGACAATCGTGCGGGATCTATCGTTCAAAAATCCTTCAACAAAATTTGCAAAATGGGCGCTAGCTGCCCTGGAATCACTAGGGATGCCATTTCGATATTTACCGGTTAAAACACCTCGTCCTAGCGGAGACCAAGCAAGAAAACCAATTCCAAGGTGATCGCAGGCAGCTAGAACTTCTCGTTCTGGTTCTCGGTTTAATAGCGAATATTCATTTTGAATGGTTGCAATCGGAGCTTTAATAGCGCTGTATGCAATTTGCCAACCGCTGTAGTTGCTAACTCCAACATATCTAGCCTTGCCGCTCTGATATGCCGTTTCAAGCGCGCTCAATGTGTCATCAATTGGAGTTTGATCGTCCCAAGTATGAACTTGCCAAAGATCTACAAAATCCGTTCCGAGGCGTTTTAAAGACGCATCGAGTTCGGATAGTAGCGCGCCACGAGATGTGTTTACTGTCCTGATGCCATCGTTTATTGAAATTCCCGCCTTAGTGGCAATGACAACTTCGTCTCGTTTGAAGAGCGCTCCGATTAATCCACCAACTACCCGTTCAGAATCTCCCGATCCATAAACTGCAGCCGTATCAATAAA
>JBDKLQ010000053.1:0-4035 GCA_039795555.1 Actinomycetota bacterium | reverse complement strand
ACCACTAACACTGGAACGCTAACAAGATTCTGGCCATCAGAAGAAATTTTTGAAACTACTGATTTCTCTTTTGAAATTTTATCTACCCGGTTTCGCGAAATGGCGTTTTTAAATCGCGGCTTAACAATCACTTTAACTGACGAGCGCGCAGGACATGTCGATGAAAAAGGCGAACAACTTTCGGTTCGCTATAAATACGACGGCGGAATAATCGATTTCGTAAAACACATCAACAGCACTCGCGGCGAACTACATAAATCAACGATTTTCTTAAGCCAAGAAGATAAAAAACAGCAGATGTCGCTGGAAATCGCGATGCAATGGAATGCTGGTTTTGCCGAATCGGTTTACACCTTCGCCAACACAATTCACACCCACGAAGGTGGAACCCATGAAGAAGGATTCCGTACCGCACTAACTTCGATCGTTAATAAATTTGGCGAAGAGTGGGGCTTCATCCGCCGGAAAGAAGATCGTTTAACTGGCGAAGATGTTCGCGAAGGTTTAACTGCGATTGTTTCGATCAAAATCGGAGAACCACAATTTGAAGGTCAGACCAAAACCAAACTGGGAAATACCGAAGCAAAATCATTTACTCAAAAGTGTGTCAATGAAGCGCTAACAGAATGGTTTGAAAAAAATGGCGCTGAAGGTAAAGACATTGTTCGAAAAAGTATCGATGCGGCTGCAGCCCGTTTAGCAGCGCGCCGAGCTCGCGATTTATCGCGCAACCGCAAAGGTTTATTAGAAGGCCGAGGAATGCCCGGCAAATTGGCTGATTGCCAATCAACGGAACCAGAAAAATGCGAACTTTATATTGTCGAAGGTGATTCAGCCGGTGGTTCAACAAAAGGCGGTCGCGATTCCAAATATCAAGCTGTGCTACCAATTCGCGGAAAAATATTAAACGTTGAAAAAGCACGGATTGATCGCGTATTACAAAATAACGAAGTACAGGCGCTGATTACTGCACTTGGTACTGGTGTTCATGATGATTTTGATATTGCCAAACTTCGGTATCACAAAATTATTTTGATGGCCGACGCGGACGTGGACGGCCAACATATTCGGACCTTGTTATTAACTTTGTTATTCCGGTTTATGCGGCCGCTGATTGAAGCTGGCCATGTTTATTTAGCCCAACCTCCGCTTTATAAATTGAAGTGGGGCGGAAAAGAGCCAGTGCAATATGCCTTTAGCGATCGCGAACGCGATGGCATGATCAAGATTGGTTTAGAAGCCGGTAAGCGTTTACCAAAAGAAGATGGAATTCAACGCTTCAAAGGTTTGGGTGAAATGCCAGCCAAAGAACTTTGGGAAACCACAATGGATCCAGAGAATCGCATTTTAATTAAAGTTTCATTGGATGACGCGGCCGCAGCTGATGATTTGTTCTCGGTATTAATGGGCGAAGATGTCGAACAGCGCCGGCAATTTATTCAACGCAATGCCAAAGACGTTAGGTTCTTGGATATTTAATTATGGAAGAAAAACAATACGATCGAATTGAAACCGTTGATCTCCAAGTGGAGATGGCGCGCTCATATTTAGATTATGCGATGTCGGTCATTGTTGGCCGCGCCCTGCCAGATGTTCGCGATGGATTAAAACCAGTTCATCGCCGCGTGCTTTATGCAATGTATGACGGCGGTTATCGACCAGATAAGGGTTATTACAAATCTTCGCGCATCGTCGGTGATGTTATGGGTAATTACCATCCGCACGGAGACTCATCTATTTATGACACCGTTGTTCGTTTAGCACAAGCTTGGTCACTTCGCTATCAATTAGTTGATGGCAACGGAAACTTTGGTTCGCCAGGCAATGATCCAGCTGCTGCGATGCGTTATACCGAAGCGCGATTGTCACCAATTGCAATGGAGATGATGCGCGATATCGACGAAGATACCGTTAATTTCTCACCAAACTACGACGGACGTTCGCAAGAACCAGATGTACTTCCATCGCGGTTCCCAAATCTTTTAGTTAATGGTTCAGGTGGTATCGCAGTTGGTATGGCGACCAACATTCCGCCACACAACTTAAAAGAAATTTCTGAAGGCGTGATTTGGGCGCTCGATAATTCTGATGCGAAACCAGAGAAATTATTAGAACAGTTATTGAAAATTGTAAAAGGGCCAGATTTCCCAACCGGTGCGTTAATTGTTGGTCGCACCGGAATTGAAGAGGCCTACCGAACTGGCCGTGGTTCAATCACGATGCGCGCCGTGGTTAATGTCGAAGAAATTAATCGCCGTACTTGCTTAGTTGTAACCGAACTTCCTTATCAAGTAAACCCAGATAACTTGGCGTTGAAAATTGCGGATTTAGTTAAAGATGGCAAAATCAAAGGCATTGCGGATGTTCGCGACGAAGGTAACGAACGTCTAGGGCAACGTTTGGTAATTGTGTTGCAAAACAATGCGGTTGCAAAAGTTGTTTTAAATAATCTTTATAAGCACACGCAATTACAAGATACTTTTGGCGCCAACATGTTGGCACTGGTAGATGGCGTGCCACGCACTTTACGACTTGATGAATTTATTCGCTATTACATTGAACACCAGATTGAAGTAATTGTTCGCCGTTCTAAATTCCGCTTGGCAGAAAAAGAGAAGCGGGCCCATATTTTGCAGGGCTATCTAAAAGCCCTTGATGCAATTGATGAAGTAATTAAATTAATTCGCGCGTCTGCTGACTCTGATGCGGCACGCGCCGGTTTGATGAAGTTATTGAAAATTGATGAATTACAGGCCAATGCGATTTTGGATATGCAGTTGCGCCGGTTGGCAGCGCTGGAACGCCAAAAAATCATGGATGAATATGACGAATTAATGTCGGCCATCAAAGAGTTAAATGAAATTTTGGCAAGTGTCGACAAGCAGCGCGAAATTGTTCGCGCTGAGTTACAGGAGGTTGTCGACAAATATGGCGATGATCGCCGGACTCAATTTGTAGCGGCTGAAGGTGATTTCAGCGCCGAAGATTTAATTCCAGATCAAGATGCTGTAGTAACTATTACTAAGGGTGGCTATGCCAAGCGCACACGTGCCGAGTTATATCGCAGCCAAAAGCGCGGCGGCAAAGGTGTTAAAGGTGCGGCGTTAAAACAAGATGATGTGGTTGATCATTTCTTCGTAGCCTCTACCCACGATTGGTTGTTGTTCTTTACCAATAAAGGCCGGGTTTATCGCGCGAAAGTTCACGAACTACCAGATGCTGGTCGCGATGCGCGCGGCCAACACGTTGCTAATTTGTTGGCATTTAAACCAGATGAAGAAATTGCCGAAGTTTTGTCGATTAGAAATTACGAAGTGGCGCCATATTTAGTTTTGGCAACCAAGAGCGGATTAGTTAAGAAAACTGATCTAAAAGAGTATGACAGTGCGCGCGTCGGCGGCTTAATTGCAATCTCACTAAAAGATGACGATGAAGTAATTGGCGCTTCCCTTGCAACCGATAAAGATGAGCTACTACTAGTGTCGAAAAAAGGAATGTCGTTGCGGTTTAGCGCCGACAACGATTCACTTCGTTCAACCGGTCGTTCAACTTCGGGCGTAATTGGTATGAAATTCCGCGCCGGAGATCAACTGCTTGCAATGGCCCGCGTTGATTCGAAGAGCGAAAACTTATTTGTGTTTACCGCAACCGATGGCGGATTTGGTAAGAAATCTGCGTTAGATGAATACCGATTACAAAATCGCGGCGGTATCGGAATTAAAGCTGCCAAGATTGACGAAGATTCTCGCGGCATTTTAGTAAGTGCGTTAGTAATTTCAAACGAAGATGAAATTCTTGCAATTACTTCTAACGGAACAGTGATGCGCACTGATGCATCTGAAGTTCGCCAAACTGGTCGCGATTCAATGGGTGTTCGATTGGTTAATCTAGATAGCGGATCAACTCTGCTCTCGGTTACAAAGAACAGCGAAAACGCTGATACGGTAAGCGCCTGATTTCAACGCGATTTTGGTCGCTGAGAAATATCAAGGTAGCCTTCGGACTTTGCGGGCCTATAGCTCAGCCTGGTTAGAG
>JBDKLQ010000052.1:0-14031 GCA_039795555.1 Actinomycetota bacterium | reverse complement strand
GTCGACGGAATTGAACATCAAATCGTTGAAAATGAAAAAGTTGCTTCGGGCTTATTCGGACACGGTGAAGCGGACTTAATTGCGAGCTATACCGCATTTCATCGGTTGGTAAATAAATGATTAAAATAATTAATTTATTGCCGGAATTGCTTGGGACCTATGGTGACCAAGGAAATGTGGCAGTTCTGAGTTGGCGATTAACGGCGCGCGATATCGAAAATCAAATAATCAATGCCAGCGCCAGAAATCCAATTCCAACCGATGGCGATTTTTATTTTCTTGGCGGCGGTGAAGATGATGCCCAAGTTGCAGCTGTCGAGTTACTGCGTGGTGGCGCGCTGCAATCTGCCTTAAAAAATGGGGCTCAATTATTTGCAGTTTGTGCTGGTTTTCAATTACTGGGTGAATCTTTTCCAGCATCAAATAATCGAACGATTGCCGGTTTAAATCTTCTACCAATAAAAACCGAGAGCGCTAGTCCGCGTTCGGTGGGTGAATTAATTAGCGAATCGACTCTGCCAATTGGCGCCTTAACTGGTTTTGAAAATCATGGTGGCCAAACGAAATTTACTGATCGACTACAACCGCTCGGAATTGTGCATCACGGAATTGGAAATCATTTGTCCGAAAAGTGCGATGGAGCAGTAACTGATCAAATAATTGCTACTTACATGCATGGCCCGGCCTTAGTCCGAAATCCAGCGCTAGCTGATTACTTTTTAAACCGCCATCTTGATTTGGCTGGAAAATTAACTGAGATTGATGACGAAGTATTTAAGAAGTTACACGCCGAGCGCGTCGCAGCGACCAAATAGTTGTTGGCGCTGGGTTATTGTAAAAATCTTTAATTGATCTTTGTAACTCTTTAGGTTTTTCTTTTACAAGTGCGTGTGAAGCACCTTGGATAATATTTAATTGCGCTTTTGGAATATTTTCATAGATTTCAATAGTGTGCTCATGACGAACTACATCGTCATCGCCCGCAACAACTAAGGTAGGACAATCAATTTTGCGCAGCTGCCTAAGCGTCAAGTTTGGTTCAACTTTCCAAATTTTGTGCATTTTTTTGATTTTTTCATCCAAGGTGTGTGCTGGATCAGGTGAAATTTTTGCGTAATTATCTCGATCTTCTTCAGTCGGTGGTGTATTTGGGATCTTAAAATCGGACATGTCATAGTGGTAATTGGCGCCAATTAAAACGAGTGAATGCACTAAATCTGGTCGTTTAATTGCCACCATTAGCGCGATGATGCCGCCGTCGCTATAACCAATTAAATGAGCTGGCGCTTTAATTACATCTTCGATGTACGCAATCGCTTCGGTAGTTTGAAATTCAAAATGGAACGAACCATTGGCATCCGGGCTGCGACCATGGCCAGTGCGGTCATAGGCAAAAACTTTTCGGCCACGAAGCGCGGGTAATACATATTTGTCGAAGCTCTCGGTCCGACTAAGGCCACCGTGAAGTAGTAGCACTGGTTGGCCAAAGCCAAATTTGCTGCTGTGCCAAATCTTCTGCCCGCGGAGATCGATATAGGAACGCTTCATACAAGTAGTAAGTGTAGAGAAAAATTATGTAAAGATTATGCCGTGCATCGTTTCAATCCAGAGGTCGAAGAGGTCGCCGATGAAATTTTGGCTTACGCCCTTGAACGTATGCGAATTGAACCGCCATTAGATGGACCGCTAACGCCAAAAGAATTATTGGATCGTGTTGGCCAAACGATTACCGCAAAAGGTCTAGGTGGAATTCCAACTCTTGAAATATTTAAAGAAGTTTTAGCAAAAGCATGTATTTCTACCGATCATGAAAGATATTTAGCATTTATTCCAACTGCGCCAAGTGAATACGCATCACTATTTGATGTCGTCGTATCTGCAGCTTCAATTTATGGTGGATCTTGGAAAGAGGGGGCCGGTGCCGTATTTGCAGAAAACCAAGCACTGCGTTGGTTAGCTGATTTAGCAGGTTTTCCAGAAACATCAGGTGGGGTATTTGTTTCGGGCGGAACTGTTGGAAATTTATCGGCGCTAGTAGTTGCGCGCGAAGATGCGCGGCGCAATCATCCAGAACATAAAGGTAAATGGGCGGTGGTGTGTGGTGCCCAAGCACATTCATCAATCCGGCAAGCAGCAAAAGTTATGGATGTTGAAATTGCAATTGCCGAACGTGCGCCGGATGGAAAAATTTATGGCGATGCAGTCGAGCGCGCCATTAATGAATATGAAAGAACGGGCGGTCGAGTTTTTGCAATTGTCGCCACCGCCGGAACAACTAACTTAGGAATTATTGACCACTTAGATTCAATTGATGATGTGGCAGTTGAACGAGACATCTGGTTTCATGTCGATGGCGCTTACGGTTTGGCGGCGCTTTGTGCCCCATCTGTTCGCGCGAAATTTGATGGCATTGAATATGCCGATTCATTTATTGTCGATCCACATAAGTGGCTCTTTGCGCCATACGATGCTTGCGCTTTAATCTACAAAGATCCAAAAATTGCTAAAGAATCTTTAGCTCAACATGCTGGTTATCTCGACACCCTTCACGAAGATGAAAGTGAATGGAATCCATCTGATTATGCGCTGCATTTAACCAGACGCACTCGTGGTTTGCCGTTCTGGTTTTCGCTAGCCGCAAACGGAACCGATGCCTATCGCGACGCGATGGAGTACACCATGTTAATTGCGAAAAAAGCCACCGAATTAATTAAGGAACATCCAAATTTAGAATTATTAATTGAACCAGAACTTTCAATTGTTGCATTCAAGCGCAAGGGTTGGAATAAATCGGATTACCAAAAATGGAGTGATAAATTACTGGATGACCAAATTGGTTTTGTGACGCCATCGTCACATGATGGTGAGCCAATTCTGCGATTTGCAATTGTTAATCCGTGGACAAATGTCGATGACATTGAAAAAATTCTTGCCACGCTGTAATCGCCAAAGCTGCTAAATCCCAAGAATTGTCATCTGGCAATAATAGAATTTTGGCCATGTCCTTGATTCAACCAGCAGGCGCTTCGGGCTTAAGCGATTTAGAAATTCGCGTACTCGAATTTGAACGTTCCTGGTGGCGTTACGCCGGCGCAAAAGAATCCGCAATCAAAGAACTATTTGATTTGACGCCGGCGCGGTATTACCAATTATTAAATGATTTGATAGACAAAGATGCAGCGCTTGCGGCTGCGCCAATTTTGGTGAAACGCCTGCGCCGACTTCGCGAAGCTCGGACAGCGGCTCGAACCTACAATTAATCCCGCACGGATTTTGCTCGCGGGAATACCTTAAATAAACTTCGCGTTAGACCTTCCGGCAGCCAGGTTTAAGGCGGCCGAATTTAGACATTTATCTAGTAACGCAGGAGTTAAAGAGATGGCAAAGCAGATTGCCTTTAATGAAGAGGCGCGCCGCGGATTAGAGCGCGGTATGAATGTTCTGGCAGATGCAGTGAAAGTAACCCTCGGCCCTCGCGGACGCAACGTCGTGCTCGAAAAGAAATGGGGCGCACCGACAATTACCAATGACGGTGTCTCAATTGCAAAAGAAATTGAATTAGAAGATCCATACGAAAAAGTTGGCGCGGAACTTGTTAAGGAAGTTGCCAAAAAGACCGATGATGTTGCCGGTGATGGCACCACAACCGCAACAGTACTGGCGCAAGCGCTAGTACGCGAAGGACTTCGCAACGTTGCGGCTGGTTCAAACCCAATGGGACTTAAGCGCGGAATTGAAAAAGCAGTAACTGCCGTAACCGAAGAGTTAGCAAAAATGGCAAAGAATGTTGAAACCAAAGAACAGATTGCCGCAACTGCTTCGATCTCGGCAGCTGATTCAACAATTGGCGAAATGATTGCCGAAGCAATGGACAAAGTTGGCAAAGAAGGCGTAATTACCGTTGAAGAGTCAAATACTTTTGGACTAGAACTAGAACTTACTGAAGGTATGCGTTTTGATAAAGGTTACATCTCGCCATACTTTGTAACTGATACCGATCGCATGGAAGCAATTTTGGAAGATGCCTATGTCCTATTGGTTAATTCCAAGATTTCAAATATCAAAGATATGTTGCCGATTCTTGAAAAAGTTATGCAGACTGGTAAGCCACTTGCAATCATTGCCGAAGATGTTGAAGGCGAAGCGCTAGCAACTTTGGTGGTTAACAAGATTCGCGGAATTTTCCGAGCTGCTGCTGTTAAAGCCCCAGGATTTGGCGATCGCCGCAAAGCGATGTTGCAAGATATTGCGATTTTGACTGGCGCCACAGTAATTAGCGAAGAAGTTGGTCTGAAATTAGATCAAATCGGAATTGAATTACTTGGTCGCGCCCGCAAAGTTGTAATTGCTAAAGAAGAGACCACAATCGTTGAAGGTGGCGGCGATGAAGCCCAAATTAAAGGTCGCGTTGCACAAATTCGTGCTGAAATCGAAAAGAGTGATTCAGATTACGACCGTGAAAAATTACAAGAGCGATTAGCAAAACTTGCTGGTGGTGTTGCAGTAATCAAAGCTGGCGCCGCAACTGAAGTTGAATTAAAAGAGCGTAAGCACCGCATCGAAGATGCAGTTCGTAACGCGAAAGCGGCCGTCGAAGAAGGAATCGTTGCCGGCGGCGGTGTGGCGCTACTTCAAGCAGGTAAAGCTGCATTTGCAAAATTGAAATTAGAAGGCGATGAAGCAACTGGTGCAAAGATTGTTGAAGCTGCAATTGAAGCGCCAATTAAGCAGATTGCAGTTAATGCCGGTTTAGAAGGTGGCGTAATCGTCGAGAAAGTTCGCCATTTAGATGCAGGTCACGGACTTAACGCAGCAACTGGTGAATATGTCGACATGATTAAAAGTGGCATCATCGATCCAGCGAAGGTAACTCGTTCGGCGCTTCAAAATGCGGCGTCAATTGCGGCGCTCTTTTTAACAACTGAAGCTGTGATTGCTGATATCCCAGAGAAGAAAGCGGCACCCGCAATGCCAGATGGCGGAGGAATGGACTTCTAGTTTTAACTAGTTGTTGCATTTTTCATTAGATCATCATGATTTGGGATGCCAAAGATTTAGCGCACTCTGCTGCCTTGGACGAGGCAGGAGATAAAGCGCGAGTTGGCAATTACTTAAGCGTTGAATTTGATGATGAAGATCGAATCGCCAACTATCTTTTTGAAGCAAACTTGCCCGGCTATCTTGGCTGGCGTTGGTCGGTTTCAATTGCAAAGATAGATGGCGATTCGTCACCAACTGTTTGCGATGTGGTTTTAATTCCAGGACCAGAAGCACTTCTGGCACCAAAGTGGATTCCATACGCTGATCGATTACAACCTGGTGATGTTGGCGTTGGCGACATTGTTCCAAGCAATCCAGATGACACTCGATTGGTGCCAGGTTTTGCGGCGTTGCCACAAGATGAAGAGTTAGATCCCGCCCAACTTTGGGAACTTGGTCTTGGCAGATTAAGAGTTTTATCAATTGAAGGGCGCGATCAAGCGGCAAAGCGTTGGCACGATGGCGATCGTGGACCAAATTCTGAAATTGCGCGGATTGCACCTAAGCCTTGTGGTTCATGCGGATTCTTTTTACCAATTGCTGGATCAATGCGAAGTGCCTTTGGTGTCTGCGCTAACGCAATTTCGCCAGAAGATGCGCGCGTAGTTTCAGTTGACCATGGCTGCGGCGCACACTCTGAAGCCACCGTTTAGCCAGTCATTTACGCTCAAATATTTGGTTCTCACCAATCGCTTTCCCGCGATAAAATTACCCCCTGACCTTTTAATCAGAACGAAAAGTATGTCCGTTCGAATTAAAGGGCGAGTGCGAAACTAAACGAGTAAATATCTAAAGGAGCCCGCTATGCCTACTGGCCGCGTTAAATGGTTTAGTTTGGAAAAAGGCTTTGGCTTTATCGATTCCGATGAAGGACAAGATGTTTATTTATCCGCCAATGCACTTCCAGAAGGCGTAACAACAGTTAAGCCTGGAACAAAACTTGAATTTTCTGTTGCAGAATCACGTCGCGGTCCGCAAGCTTTGCAAGTGCGAGTAATCGATGCACCGCCATCTTTAGCGAGCAATTCTCGGGGCGACTTTGATGATTTGGCAGCGATTATCGAAGATTCAATCAAGATTTTAGATCGCTTAGGTAATTCGTTTCGTCATGGTCGCACGCCATCAGCCAATGAAATCGAACGTACCGTAAAAGTTTTGCGCGGAATTGCAGCGCAAATCGAGCAAGCCGGAAATTAATTAGGTTTTAAAGTTCGCCGCGATTATTGCGGCGGATGGAGTATCTAAGTCCAATAAGTCCGAGCGCGATTCCGACTACGCAAACCAAAATTAGTTTTAACGCTGCGCCGATAATAATGAATGTAAGCGCAGCCAATGTCCATGCGAAAATGCCAAAAATTAAGAAGGCAATAACTTTTGCTAATTCGGAATTGAAATTTCGAAATTGCATATTTGGCCGTCGCTACTTTAAATTTTCGACAACATAATCAATACAAGCCGTAAGGGCTTGAACATCAGCCGGATCAATTGCCGGAAACATTCCGATTCGAAGTTGATTCTTTCCGAGCTTGCGATATGGCTCGGTATCAACAATTCCATTTGCGCGAAGTGTCGCCGCAACAACTGTGGCATCAATCGCGTCATCAAAATTAATCGTTCCCACTACGTTGGAACGCATTGCTGGATTGGTCACAAACGGATTGGTGTAGCTTGTTTTTTCAGCCCAGCCATATAGATGGTTCGCACTTTCTGCCGTGCGATCAGTTACAAATTTCATGCCACCATTTTTATTCATCCACTCAATTTGGTCAGCTAATAAAATTAAGGTGGAGACTGCTGGAGTGTTATAAGTTTGGTCTAATTTCGAATTCTCGATCGCGATTGTTAAATCAAAGAATGCAGGTACCCAACGACCGGAAGCTTTAATTTTGGCAGCGCGTTCTAGCGCAGCTGGACTCATTAATGAAAGCCAAAGTCCACCTTCGGCGGCAAATGATTTTTGCGGTGCAAAGTAATAAGCATCAAACTCTTTAGCATCAACAAATAAACCACCAGCAGCGCTGGTTGCATCAACTAGAACCAATGCGCCTTCGGTGCCAGCTGGTCGCTTGATCGGCATGGCAACGCCTGTGCTGGTTTCATTATGAGTCAAGGCATAAGCGTCTACACCAGCTTCAGCCACTGCTTCTGGGTGTGAACCTGGTTCAGCTTTGATCACAGTTGGCTCATCTAAAAACGGCGCTTCTTTCGCAGCTGCTGCAAATTTTGAAGAAAATTCTCCGAAATTTAAATGTTGTGACTTCTTCTCGATTAATCCAAAAGTGGCAATATCCCAAAATGCAGTGGAGCCACCATTACCTAATACAACTTCATAACCCTCGGGCAAATTAAATAGCGAAGTTAAACCTTCGCGAACGCGATGCACGACGTTCTTTACTGGTTTCTGGCGATGTGATGTTCCAATGACCTTTGAATTATCAAGGAGCGCTTGTAATTGTTCTGGGCGAACCTTTGATGGGCCACAACCAAAGCGACCATCTTTTGGTTTTAAATTCTCTGGAATCTTGATTTCGCTCATTGGCTAAGCCTAAGGCCTACGGGTAGTAGCGGTTAATCTCCCACTTGCTTGATTCAGTTGTGACGCTTCGCTCATATCGCACTCGATCATGCAACCTTGATCTGCGTCCTTGCCAAAATTCAATTGAATATGGAGTAACCAAATATCCGCCCCAATTTGGTGGCGTTGGAACTTCGCTACCTTCGGGCCATTTTTCAGCGGCGCCATTAAATCTTGAAGATAATTCATCTCGAGAATTTAGTGGCGCAGATTGTTGGCTCGCCCAAGCCCCAATTTTGCTAGACCAAGGTCTAGTTGCGAAATATTTTTCGGAATCTTCGCGAGAAACTTTTTCAGCTGTGCCCAAAATAATTACTTGGCGCTCCATTGGATACCACGGAAATAAAAGTGAAACTTGCGGATTTATTTCGATGGCGTGAGCTTTTCTCGAATTGTAATTTGTAAAAAAAGAGAATCCGGCTTCAGAAACGTCTTTTAGTAAAACTGAACGCGAGGTTATTTCGTCACCGCTGGTTGATAGCACCATCGCATTTGCTTCGACAATCGCTGGATAATCTGCCGCCTCTTTCAACCAGGTTTTGAAAGCGGCGATTGGGTCCGCTGGCAGATTCATATCGCGCTCGCTATACGAACGGCGCATATTTTGAATCTCTTCGCGATCCATCAAGCCAACCTCGCAATCATAAATTCCTTAATAAGTGAAGTTCGTGTATCAAGGGTCACTCTATTAGAGCCGAATTCGCAGGCAAGCGCGCCTACTTTTAGCGGCGACCGATTTTCTATCCGCACCCAATTGGGGGCAGAATGCGCTCATTGAGGGATTTACTTTTCGCTCGCCCTAAGGAGGATTGGGAATGGCCGACGATTTCAAACCTGGTCTCGAAGGTGTCATCGCTTTTGAATCAGAAATTGCCGAACCAGATAAAGAAGGTAGCGCGCTGCGATATCGCGGTGTTGATATTGAAGATCTAGTTGGTCGCGTTTCATTCGGAAATGTTTGGGGCTTGTTAGTTGATAACGAATTTAATCCAGGTTTACCACCTGCAGAACGATTCCCAATTCCAGTTCACTCTGGTGATGTTCGCGTTGATATTCAATCGGCAATTGCGATGTTGGCGCCAGCTTGGGGTTTAAAACCGCTGTTAGATATTTCTGATGACGAAGCACGCGATAATTTGGCTCGCGTTTCCGTAATGGTGCTTTCATATTTAGCGCAATCTGCTCGTGGCACAGCGCCGGCTATTCCAGAGAGTGAAATTGATAAAGCGCACACCGTAATTGAACGAATGATGATTCGTTGGCGCGGCAATCCTGATCCAAAGCATGTACGCGCAATTGATGCTTACTTTGTCTCGGCAGCAGAACACGGAATGAATGCTTCGACATTTACTTCGCGCGTAATTGCTTCAACTGGCGCTGATGTTGCGGCATCGATTTCTGGTGCGGTTGGTGCGATGTCTGGACCACTTCATGGTGGCGCGCCATCGCGTGTATTGCACATGATTGATGAAGTTGAAAAACGTGGCGATGCACTCGCCTATGTAAAAGAATTATTGGATAAGAATGAACGTTTGATGGGCTTTGGTCACCGTGTTTATCGCGCCGAAGATCCACGCGCTCGCACACTTCGCCGCACTGCAAAAGAACTTGGCGCTCCGCGTTATGAAGTTGCGTTAGCACTTGAAAAAGCTGCACTTGCCGAATTGCATGCACGTCGTCCAGATCGTGTTTTAGAAACAAACGTTGAATTCTGGGCGGCGATTGTTCTTGATTTTGCACAAGTTCCATCGCATTTATTTACTTCGATGTTTACTGCTGCTCGAACTGCTGGTTGGTCTGCTCATATTCTCGAGCAGAAGAAAACTGGACGTTTAATTCGACCATCTTCTCGATACATAGGACCTGGCCCGCGCAAACCTGAAGAGGTTCACGGTTGGGATCCATCAGTGCACCAGTTGCATAACTAGGTCGAGCAAGCGTTTCTGGCAAAAACATGTCGCGCGCAATCTTCTGGTTTCGCCGCGATTTAAGACTTACCGATAATCCAGCGCTTTTGGCCGCAATTGCCGAGAGCGATGAAATCGTGCCAGTTTTTATACTAGATCCAAAGTTAATTAACGAAACTGGCAATAAACGTTTGGCTTATTTGGGGCGTTCGCTACGCGCCCTCGACTCATCATTAGATAATAAATTGCACGTAATGGTGGGCGATCAAGTAAAAGTTTTAAAGGAGCTGATCGAACGATACGGGGCAGATTCGGTTCATATTTCAACTGAATACGAACCATATGGCGCAGCGCGTGATATCCGAGTTGAAGAGGCCGGAATTAAATTAATTAGAACTGGAAGTCCTTATGCAGTTGCGCCGGGCCGAGTTCGCAAACCCGATGAAACAAATTACCGAGTGTACACGCCATTTTATAAAGCATGGGTGGCACATGGTTGGCGAGCACCAGTTGCAGCACCTAAGAAAATTAACGCCGTTATGCCGACTGATTCAGATCGAAATTTTCCAGATTGGCCGATGCCAGACAGCGTCACTTTGATTGAAGCTGGGGAAGCGGCAGCGTTAAAACGCTGGTCTGAATATAAAAAGAATTTAGACACTGGATTAAATCGATACGACGAAAATCGAAATTTTGCCGGAATCGACGGCACCAGTCGAATGAGTTCCTATTTGAAATTCGGCGAAATTCATCCGCGGACGCTACTCGCCGATTTAAATCAAACATCTGCACACGAAGTTTTTCGAAAAGAGATTGCTTGGCGCGAGTTTTATGCCGATGTACTTTTTCACAATCCGCATACTGAAGAAGATTATTATGATGCAAAATTTAAATCGATGCGTTATAACAAACGAGATAAAGCTTTTGATTTGTGGGCTGAAGGAAATACCGGCTACCCGTTTGTAGATGCAGCGATGCGCCAGTTGGTAAGCGAAGGTTGGATGCACAACCGCACTCGAATGGTTGTAGCTTCATTCTTAGTTAAAGATTTACATATCGAATGGACTCACGGAGCAAATTATTTTAAAGAGCATCTAATTGATTTTGATGTGGCGAGCAATTCGCATGGTTGGCAGTGGACTGCGGGATGTGGCACTGATGCTTCGCCGTATTACCGAGTATTTAATCCGATTGAACAAGGAAAACGTTTTGATCCAAAAGGCGATTACATTCGAAAATATGTTCCTGAATTAGTGCATTTATCGGCAGATGAAATTCATGAACCGTGGCTTTATTTATATGGTTACGCAAATGGATATTGCGAGCGAATTGTTGATCATGCAGCCGAGCGATTGGAATCTTTAGCGCGGCTTGAAGAAATAAAGGCCACAAAACCGCTTAAGCCGGAGGGGAAATAGTTGCTGAAATAGAAATTGAAATAAGTCGAATGTAAAGAAGTTTTTCCCATTCGACGTTTTCAATTTATATGACAGCAAAAACCCCGCGCCAAAGTGGCACGGGGTTTTTTGATAAAAATTAAATTACTGAGCTTTGCCTAGAATGCGGTTTAGCTTTGTTCCGCAAACTGAGCAGATTCCCTGTGCCATACGGCGACCAGAGTCAGAAACCTTTACAGTTCCTTCGAAGTCACGCTTCTCTTTGCATTTCACGCAGTAAGCGTCACCCTTGTATGTCTCAGCCATCTGTATTCCTCTCGTGCGTAAGGCGAACCATTTGGCCCACCTTGCTTACGCTTAAATCTACCCCCGCTCACGCTTAATCACGCTCATTTACGCACAATCTAGGGGTGATTTGACCCCATTCTGGCCTTTTAATGACCAAATGGGGGTAAATCTGAGCTAGATCGCTAAATCGTTTGGATGTTGTGTTGGAAATTGAACGGGCCCCGCTGCGGTACCAGCTTCAAAGCCAGCCAGAAATGCCTCCGCTTCTAAATGGCGCGGATAGCGGCGTAGCACCGAATTGAAATCCTCATCATGACTTGGATTATCTAAATGAATTGATTCATGAAAGAGGACATATTCCAAAACATAATCCGGCGCAGTGGATAATTTTGTCGAAATTCGGATAGTTCGGTCGATATTGGTACAAGAGCCCCAGCGTTCATTCATCGCTCGCCATGAAACTTTGGCGGCGCGCGTCGTAATTTCCGGAGCGTATGTCGCAAGCAGCCGATCTGACTTAATAGAAAGCTCGGATTCCGTAGCTAAAACTTCCTGCGCCTTAACTCGGGCGATCATCTCTGGAACGATCTCGCGCTCTTCAGCCTTGGTAAGGCGAGCTGGAATCGAAATTATGATTTTTCCACCTTGGCGATATGCCGAAATGTTTCGTCGGCGTTTTTTCGAGCGAATTACAACGATGTCGTCGCCTTCAATTCCAGGCAACGTCGGATTTTCGTCGCTAATTATTTCGTCCAGGTCGACTACTTTGGTGAAATTTGCGCCAGTTCCCTCAACCACAACTTCAATGTTAACGAAAAAAATGAAAAATCTTTCAAATTTGCGTGGTTTCAATTTGATTACCCGTAATTATTGCCATAGTTTCCGCCCTAGCGAAGTCCTCGGATAACAGTTTTGATATCTGCAAGGGGAAGGCAGATACTGAAATTAGCGCCCGGGGATTTCGCCTTTTACCAAGCGATGCTAAATCCCAGGAAAAGTGATTTTTATTCCTAAACCGCCAAGTGATGATTTTTCAAAAATTAAATCACCGCCATTTTCTCTAACAATTGCATAAATAATATTCAATCCAAGTCCAGATCCTCCAGCAGTTTTTGAGCGAGAACTATCAAATCTATTTAAAGCTTGATTCTGATCTTTGTAAAATTTTGGATGAAGACCAGGTCCGGAATCTTCAATATGAATCAAAACATTTTTCGCAAAATTTGAAATAGAACATTTAACATCTGAAATTTCAGAAGTATGGCGAACAATGTTGCTCAAAATATTTTGGAATAACCGATCGATGTGATCTGAGTTGGCTGAAATGAAGGCATTGTTAGGAGCTATAAGTTCTGTGCTATGAGTCGGATGAAGCCGTACAAAGTCTTCAAAGTGAGTTCGTGCAATCGAACTTACATCAATTTTACTTTTTGCCGAGCCGATTTTCTCTCGAATTTCAGATAAAAATAGGAGATCACTAATTAAAGTCTCCATCCGCAATACTTCACGCCGCAAAGACATCATAGCTTTTGATGAGTCAAAACTCTTATCGTATAAGTTTCTTTCTAACAATTCAGAATATCCTTTAATTACAGTTAACGGAGTTCGTAATTCATGTGCAATATCGCTTAAATGATTCTGCATGAAAACTATGTGATTTTCATTTTGATAATTGCGATAAATAACGTAAAAGAAGAAAATCAATAAACTAGACCCAACTGCAATCAAATTGTAATTTAGTAAATTTGATTTCAAAGTCGAGCGATATATCGATTCTGAATTAGATAATGGCGTGAGTACAACCAAAGTTCCACCACCTAAAAGCGGTAATTTGTATCCAGCAAATTTCGATTGACCCGTGCCAATTATTTGTCGAGAATTTGAAGACTTGGAGGAGAAATTTTGGGGTAATTTAGGAGCTCTTAATTGGCTATCGATAATTATGGATTGATTTCCTCCTTCAGTAATTACCGATGCTTCGATGTCAAGATTAGATTTCTTGAGCTCATACAGCGCAATACTTAGTTGCGAATTTGGATTTTGATAAATATCGTCAAAAATTTGATTTATTTTATTATCTAATTTTTTCAGTTCCTGTTCCTTAAGATTATTTGCGCTGAAAACAGCAAGAGTATTAGAAACCGCGAAAAAGATAAAAACTAAAAATATTAAAATTTTCTTGAAATTTTTAAATTTGATTTCAATCTTCAATTACAAATCCGATCCCTCTCACTGTTTTGATTCCCTGATATCCATCCCGATGGAACTTTTTTCTGAGGTAAGAGATGTATGTATCAATTACAGTAGTTTCTGATTCAAAATCTATTCCCCAAACTTCGGAAAGTAGTGTGTTTTTAGTTAGCACCTTTGATTTATTTTCAACAAGTAAGAGGAGTAGTCGATATTCAGTTGGTGAAAGATCAATCAATTCGTCATCAAAGGTCACTTGATATTTTTCGGTATGAATTGTGATTGGTCCACAGTTCAATATCCGATCATCTTCACCAAAATTATTGGTTCTCTTTAGTATGGCTTTTACACGAAGCGTCAGCTCTTCAAGTCCAAAAGGTTTTGTAACGTAATCATCTGCACCTATACGTAGCCCTCGATTTACATCGAATTGATCAGTCCGTGCGCTCAACATCAATACTGGAGTTCGGTTTCCGCTTTCACGTAGTTTCTCAACCAATTCAAATCCATTCATCATTGGCATGTTTACATCGATGATTAATAGACTTGGTTTATGGCTTTTGATTTTTTCTAAAGCTGCTAAACCATTTTCAGATTGAAGTACCTCATAGCCAGAGATTGTTAGCGCATCCGT
>JBDKLQ010000051.1:0-12453 GCA_039795555.1 Actinomycetota bacterium | reverse complement strand
CCAAATAAATCTCGAAATTCGGCGGCGGCTTTAACAGCATCTTTATAGTTACCCATCCGCAGCCGGGTCTGAATCTCGCCACCGGGGCAACCAGTGGTTCCAATTAAACCTTTTCCATATTTATTTAGTAACTCTCGATCAATTCTTGGCTTGTAGTAAAACCCTTCCAGTGAAGCAAGAGATGAGAGTCGAAAAAGGTTCGCTAATCCTTCATTCGTTTCAGCCAATATAGTCATATGAGTGTATGAGCCGCCGCCAGATACATCATCTTCGCCACCTTGGGCCCATTGAACTTTTCGTTTATCAAATCGAGTTTCTGGCGCTACATAACTTTCGATTCCAATAATTGGCTTGATGCCGGCTTTTTTAGCTTGCTTGTAGAAATCAAAAGCTCCAAATAAATTTCCGTGATCGGTAATTGCCACTGCTGGCATTTCTTGTTTTGCTGCTTCAGTGACTAAATCATTTACACGCGCTGCCCCATCAAGCATTGAATATTCAGTGTGAACATGTAAATGCGCGAAGCTCGAAGAGGGTTTGGACATAGCAAGTGGAGATTAGTCCTAGCTGCGGACTCCATCACGAAGGCGCGTTAGTGAGTCAGTTAAATCACTTGGGTACGGGGCTTGGAAGTCCAGGGCGTCTCCGGTAATTGGATGATTGAAATGAAGCTCGATGGCGTGTAACCATGGCCGATCGATGCCAAGTTCTGCGGCAAATTTTGGATCAGCACCATAAAAAGTATCGCCGACCAATGGGTGGCGTAGCGCCGCAAAGTGGACGCGAATTTGATGAGTTCGACCAGTTTCCAATTCAACTCTAACTAAAGTGCAGCCACGAAAATATTCCAAAACTTCATAATGAGTAATGCTTATCTTGCCATCTTTTACAACTGCCATTTTGTGTGAATCTTTTGGGTGGCGATCGATTGGTGCATCAATAGTTCCCTCTGCTGGTTCCAGATGACCTTGAATTAACGCGTGATAAACTTTATGAACATCGCGCTGGCGAAATTTATCTTTCATAACTAAATATGCTGACTCAGATTTAACTACCGCCATTACGCCACTAGTTGTTGCATCTAATCTGTGAACAATGCCGCGCCGTTCCGCGGGTCCGGATGTGGTGACCCCATGACCCGCTGCAATTAATGCGCCAATCACAGTTGGTCCAGTCCATCCAGGACTTGGATGGGAGGCACAACCAACGGGCTTATCAACCACAATTAAATCGTTATCTTCAAAGATAACTTTTAAATCTTTGAGCGGGGTTTTGGGAATTGGGTCCGAACTTTGTGGCTCGGGCATGATTACTTCAATTTTATCTCCGGAACTAACCCGGTCAGATTTACTAAATACTTTTTTTCCGCTTTTAACTTCGCCAGCTAAAATCAATTTTTCTGCACTAGTACGCGACAAACCTAAAATTCGCGATAACGCTGAATCAATTCGCTCATTTTCCAATCCCTCTGGCACTTCAAAATTTCTAGTTTCACGGCTCATGCTCGAAACCTCGGAACTGGCGGAACATTACGTGCCGTTAGATAGATAGCAATCGCAGCCGCAACCACGATAGCTGAATCTGCGATATTAAAAGTTGGCCAATATTTAATTGAAATCCAATCGGTAACTTCACCTTTTGTGATGCGGTCAGTTAAATTCCCCAGCGCTCCTCCTAGCACAAGGCCAAAAGTGATTGCCCAGGCCTTTGATGTAATCCGTGGTGACCAGTACCCGATTACCGCCGACGTTACGATTGCAAAAATTGTTAAAACAATTGAATTAATTCGAAGTGAAAAAGCCGCACCTGAATTGGTTGAAAGCTGCAATTTAAGAAAATTACCAATTAATTTAATCGGTTCAACTAAGTTTCGCTCTGCCCAAAATTTGGTCAGGAAATCCGTTAACCAAATTGACCACGCAATTAGAAACAGTGGTCGCGCCCTCATTTAAATCAGCGACGCTCTTCTTTCTGCTTGCAAATCATGCACAGTGTTGCGCGCGGAAAAACTTCTAGTCGCGCCTTGCCAATTTGGCTGCCACATTCTTCGCATCGCCCATAAGTTTTATTGTCGATTCGTTCGATAGCACGTTCCGTTTGCAAGACCATGTCTTTTGCGTTTATCCAAAGTGACATCTCGTGTTCGCGCTCAAAAGTTTTATTTCCAGCATCAGCCTGATCGTCTCCAGAACCCTCTCCAGATTCTTTAATCAAGGAATCCATTTCAGCTTCAACTGCGGCCAATTCTGCGCGCCGTTGTTCTAATTCTTTCGCTAACTGCGAGCGCACTGACTTCAATTCAGTGGCAGTCCAATTTTCGTTGTCGCTGGCGATAATTGCAGTTGGAGCAGCCTTTAGAGGTTTTAGGTGAACTTTCTTGCCGCTAATTTTTGGCGGAGGCGGCGGCGCCATAAATAATCGCTTCTCTTCAACTACAGCTTCGGCAACAACTTTTTCTGGTTGCGAAACAGAAACGGTTTGAGTTTTGGTATCAACTTTTAGCGTCGCTTTTGATCCAGCAATGATTGAGCCTTTGGTGGGAAAGGGTTTGGCCGGTCCTTTTTTAGCAACCTTTTTAGCAACCTTTTTAGCGACCTTCTTGACAACCTTCTTAGCGACCTTACTTACCGCTTTCTTAGCTGGCGCTTTCTTGGCAACCTTTTTTGCCGGCTTTTTGGCAACCTTAATTGACTTCTTAGCGGGTTTCTTTTTGATTGCCATAATGAGGCGAAAGGTTATACCAATTAACTACCGGCCCAACCACCCGACACTTACATGGAAGGCGCGGGTTAGACTTACCCCTCGTTTAATTCTGGGATTCGGATAGAGAAAGCAAGGTGGGTAAATTGAGTAGCGAATATCGCGCAATTGCCCCAACTATTGATCTTCCAAAAATGGAGCACCAGATATTGGATTTCTGGCAGCGCAATGAAATTTTTCACGAAACCCTAAAAGCAACAGAATCTGGTTCGAAGTGGTCCTTTTATGAAGGTCCTCCAACTGCAAATGGCATGCCGGGTACGCACCACATTGAGGCGCGCGTATTTAAAGATGTATTTCCGCGTTATCAAACTATGAAGGGCCATCACGTGGTTCGCAAAGCGGGATGGGATTGCCACGGTTTGCCGGTCGAAATTGCAGTTGAAAAGGAGCTTGGATTTAACGGTAAAGGCGATATCGAGAAATATGGCATCGCGGAATTTAATGCCAAATGCCGAGAATCAGTTCAACGCCATGTTGATGCATTTACCACCATGACTCATCGAATGGGTTTCTGGGTTGACTTCGAAGATGCATATTGGACCATGGCGCCGGAATATGTAGAAAGTGTTTGGTGGAGTTTAAAAGAGATTTGGCAGAAGGGGTTATTGGTTCAGGATTATCGCGTAGCTCCATATTGCCCACGATGCGGAACTGGTTTATCTGATCATGAATTAGCGCAAGGTTATGAAAATGTTACCGATCCTTCAGTTTATGTCCGATTTCCAATTACCGAAGGTGAACTAGTCGGTGCATCACTTTTAATTTGGACTACAACCCCATGGACCTTGGTTAGTAATGCCATGGTGGCGGCAAATCCAGATGTTGACTATGTCCTTGTTGAAGTTACAAAAGATGATCAAAAAGAAAAATTAGTTCTGGCCGAAGCCCTGCTTGAAAAAGTTGATGGTGAGGTTAAAGTTTTAAAGAAATTCCTGGGTAAAGATCTAGAATACACAAAATATAAAGCTCCCTTCGATTACGTTCCGCTTGAAAAGGGACACTTCGTTGGTTTAGCAGATTATGTAACAATCGAAGACGGAACTGGGTTCGTACATAATGCACCAGCATTTGGTGCCGAAGATTTAGAAGCTTGTCGCAAATATGGCATCCCAATGATTAACCCAATTACAGCTGACGGCCATTTCGAAGCTGGGTTAAAAGTAGTCGGGGGTATGTTTTTCAAAGATGCCGATAAATCTTTAGTTAAAGAATTAAAAGCGTCGGGTGCGCTTTATCGACAACAACCATATGAGCACCCTTATCCTCATTGCTGGCGGTGCCACACTGCATTGATTTACTACGCACAACCGTCTTGGTATATCCGCACCACTTCAATTAAAGATGCCCTACTTCGCGAAAATGCCGCAACTGATTGGCATCCAGAAACTATCAAGACTGGGCGTTATGGTGATTGGTTAAATAACAATATTGACTGGGCGTTATCGCGAAATCGATATTGGGGAACGCCATTGCCGATTTGGCGCTGCGAAAATAAACATGAAGTTTGTGTTGGGTCATTGGCCGAACTTGGCCAATTAGCAGGTACTGATCTATCTAAGTTGGATCCGCACAGGCCATACGTTGATGACATTAAATTTAATTGTGTTGAATGTAATTCAACAATGACCCGCGTTCCAGAAGTTATCGATGGCTGGTATGACTCTGGCGCAATGCCGTTTGCTCAATGGGGATACCCACATAAACCTGGATCAAAAGAAAAATTTGAAGCTGCCTATCCAGCCGATTTCATTTGTGAAGCGATTGATCAAACACGTGGTTGGTTCTATACCTTGATGGCGGTTGGCACATTGGTATTTGATAAATCTTCTTACAAATCAGTTCTCTGCCTGGGACACATCTTGGATAAAGATGGTCGAAAAATGAGTAAGCATTTGGGCAACGTTTTGGAACCAATTTCACTTATGGATCAACACGGTGCTGATGCCGTTCGGTGGTTTATGTTAGCTGCAGGATCACCATGGGCTGCTCGACGAGTTGGCCACGATGCAATCAGTGACTTTGTGAGAAAAGTTCTATTAACGTATTGGAATTCGGTTTCATTCTTATCGTTATATGCCCGAGCAGCCAATTTCGATTTGGCTTCGGCACCGGCTCAAAACTCACGGCCAATACTCGATCGTTGGATTTTGTCTGACCTGCAAGAATTAATTGAAGAAGTCGATCAATCGTTTGCCGACTTTGATTCGCAACGAGCTGGTAAAGCCATCGCGACCTTTGTCGATGATCTCTCGAATTGGTATGTGCGTCGCTCTCGCCGCAGATTCTGGGATGGTGACCCTGCTGCGCTAGCAACCTTGCACGAAGCTTTAACGGTAGTCACCCAACTGATGTCTCCGATGGTGCCATTTATTACCGAACACGTGTGGCAAGAATTAATTCGACCAGTGAACCCTGAGGCAACAACTTCGGTTCATCTTTCAACTTTCCCGGCAGTTAACAATGATTTGATTGATAAGAATCTCTCAGAACAGGTTGCGCTAACTCGCAGAATCGTCGAACTAGGTAGAGCTGCTCGCGCTGAAAGCTCAGTGAAAATTCGTCAGCCACTATCACGAGCACTGATTGCGGCTGCCGGGTGGTCAAAGTTGCCATCGGAGATGCGGGATCAAATAGCCGATGAATTAAATGTGATAGAACTTGAAGATATTGCGAATGCAAGTGGTGATTTAGTTGACGTTTCGGTCAAAGCGAACTTCAGATCATTAGGCGCAAAATTTGGTGGCGAAGTTCAAGCGATTGCCAAAGCAATCGCCGACGCTGATGCCTCAGCCTTAGTTAAAAGTGTTAGGTCTTCGGGCGCTACAAAAATTGGCAATCACGAGATTTCACTTGAAGATTTAGTAATCACCGAGGTACCGAAATCGGGTTGGTCGGTTGCTAGCCATGATGGCGAAAGCGTGGCCCTTGATCTTGAATTGACCTCAGAATTAATTGCGGCTGGTCAAGTGCGCGAAGCAATCCGTGCAATTCAAGAAGGTCGAAAGAGCGCTGGGTTTGAGATTACCGACCGCATCGATGTTAAGTGGAATGCTCAGCCAGACATGCTCGCGGCAATTGAAAATGAATTGGAGCACATCAAGCGCGAAGTTCTTGCAATTGAAATGGTAATTGATAATTCGTTGCTGACTGATACCGAAGCTGGATTTACTTTTAATTTAACAAAACACTAAATCATCGATACAAAAGGTATCGCAATCTGCACTGCAAAAAATAGAACTAGAAATGACATATCTAAGCTAATTTGACCAATTCTTAGCGGCGGAATAAATCTGCGAAGCGCATTTAGAGGCTTGTCCGTTAGTGAATAAACGATTTCGGCAAACCAAAGAACCAGGCCTTTTGGCTGCCAACTTCGATTAAACATTCTTACATAATCTAAAATTAAACGCGCTAACAGTGCAAATAAAAATATTCTTAAAATTGCGGCCAAGATCATGCCAATTTGAAGCATGATTTAAATCAGCTTTGGTTGAAGAAACTTGCTTCAGCTGCTGAACTTTTCACATCTGCGCTTATTGTTACATTTGCAGGTGAAAGCAAAAATACTGCTGGAGTTACGCGTTCAATTGTTCCGTGGTGGCCGAAAACTAAACCAGATGCAAAGTCCACAATTCGCTTGCGCTCTTCATCGCTCATATCTGAAAGATTCATCAGCACTGTATTACCTTCGCGATAACGTTCGCCGATTACGCGAGCTTCGCTATAGCTGCGAGGATTAACTGTAAAAATTTGATTCAAGGCATTCGCTGTTGAAGTAGCGGAAACAGAATTGACCGTAGTTAATGAGGTGCGATTTTCGCGAACCCGAACATCACTTTTTGCCCAGGTCGGTGCTTCAGTAACTTCTTCAACTTCGATCTCATCCGATAATCCAAGGAAGGATCCAATTCGACGCATTGCACTAGCCATAAGAAATAGGTTATCTAATTGGTGGTCTTGAACCGAGGATTGAAGAGCCAACTCGAATATGTGTCGCGCCATGGGCGATCGCAGCTTTGTAGTCGCCACTCATTCCGGCTGATAAGTACGGTGAGTCTGGGTAGGAAGTTCGAAATCTATGATGAATTTCTGCCAGTTTCGCAAATGCTTGATTTGGTTCAATACCAAGTGGCGCAACCGCCATTAGCCCCAATAAAGCTAATTGTTCCGATGCAAGAACTGCGTCTGCAATTTCAATTAAAGAATTTGGATTTGCGCCCCCTCGCCCCTCGGCAGGTTCGAGTGATACTTGAATGAAGATTGAGAGCGGTTTTACAGCTGCCTTTGAAATTAAATTCACGTAACGCAACGAATCAAGCGAATGAATCACATTGGCCCAACGACAAATAGATTTCAATTTATTACTTTGAAGTTGACCTTGAAAATGCCAGGTAGCGCTTACTTTTTCGGCCTTCATTGAACCCTCTTGATCTCGATTCTCACCAAAATCTTCAACACCTAGATCTTTTAAAATTTCAACATCGCTTGCTGGAAAGGTCTTTGTTACGACTATCAATTTAACATGGGATGGAATTTCCGATTTAATTATGGCGAGATTGCTTGCTAATTCTTCGCGTCGGTTCATTTCCAAATTACACCTACCTGGCGCCCGGTGATTCCATCACGTCGATATGAAAAATAATTTGGGTCTTCCATTACGCAACTTCCGTGATCATGGACAATTACATTTCGTAATTGGGATTTAAGCCCGGCCACTAAATCCAATGTGTATTTCCCAGTATGCGGATAGGTATCGGAATCTGGATGTTGGAGAACTACGTCATTATGAATATCTTGTGATACTTCATAACAGTTTCCGCAAATACTTGGCCCGATATACCCGGAGATTTTTTCTGCGCCTAGATCCTGCATAATCTCGATTACCTTTGGAGCGATTCCATTCATTAATCCAGCGCGACCAACATGCACTGCAGCAATCGCTACCTCACTCTTTAAAAGTAATGGGATGCAATCGGCCACCATAACCGCAAGCGCCAATTTATTTTCGGTCGTGATTAAGGCATCACACTTTGGGGCAAATTCATTTGTGCTTACAATTTCAACTTTATTGCTATGAAATTGGTCCATGAAGCACACTGGAATTCCAATTTCTTCGACTAATTTGGCGCGATTTTCGTGAACAAAACTTTCGAAATCTCCGACATGTAACGCCAAATTAAAAGTGTCGAATGGCGTCTCACTTACCCCACCAATTCGATTGGTAAAGGTAAATGGCATTACTTCATAAAATCAGGAACGTCGATATCATCTTCGGCGACCAACTCTTCGAAGGTAATTCGACGCGTTGGTTCACCAGAAATATCAAGCGCGACTGCCAGCGGATCATTTGCTGGGAAATGATCAGCCTTGCCATTTAGCGTATGTGCTTCGATAACTGGAACAGATAATCTCTTTGGTTCGCCGCCATCAAATCCAGCAGCAATTACGGTTACCCGCACCTCATCGCCAAGAGCATCGTCAATCACAGTGCCAAAGATGAACTTGGAATCGGGATGCGCTGCGTCTTGAACAAGTTGGCAAGCCTCATTGATTTCAAACAATCCAAGGTCAGAGCCGCCGGCAACTGAAAGTAATACCCCCATTGCGCCATCAATTGATGCTTCAAGAAGCGGACTTGAAATCGCCAGCTCAGCGGCGCGCACTGCACGATTTTCTCCGCGAGCAGAACCAATTCCCATCAATGCGGCACCGGCACCAGTCATTACGCTTTTAACATCTGCAAAATCGAGATTGATTAATCCTGGTTGGGTAATCAATTCCGTAATTCCCTGCACCCCAGAAAGTAAAACTTGATCGGCAGATTTAAATGCCTCAAGTGCGGTGATATTGCGATCTGAAATTGCAAGTAAGCGATCATTTGGAATTACAATTAATGTATCAACTTCAGCGCGAAGCGCTTCAATACCAACTTCTGCTTGTGCTGTTCTTAATTTTCCTTCAAATGAAAATGGTTTTGTAACAACGCCAACAGTTAGCGCACCTAATTCTCGAGCAATCTTTGCAACAACTGGCGCACCACCGGTACCAGTTCCGCCACCTTCGCCTGCAGTAATGAAAACCATGTCGGCGCCGCGAAGCGCTTCTTCTACTTCGTCGATGTTATCTAGAGCAGCTTCACGACCAACTTCAGGCGCAGCACCAGCACCAAGTCCGCGGGTAATTTTTCTACCAATATCTAATTTAACATCGGCATCGCTCATTAATAATTGTTGGGAATCAGTATTTATTGCAATGTACTCAACGCCTTTTAAACCTGATTCGATCATGCGATTAATTGCGTTAACTCCGCCGCCGCCAATGCCGACAACTTTGATAACAGCAAGGTAGTTTTGTGGTGCTGCCACTTTGGCCCCTTCCTAAAAGGTAAACCTCAACTTGAGGGTTACAAATTAGAGCTCTTTTGCGGCGTGAACAATATGTCCGAATTACTAGTTATTTCGTTACCGACACGCAATTAATTTCTAACTATCTTTTACTTAACGATTGGTGAATTTGGATCGCTTAAATCTAAATAATTTATCTTCTGATTTTCTGGCAATGAAATTAATTGATTAAAGACTTTAATTTTCAACGAAGTGTTACCGCTTCGTCCCCAATTAATCCCGTACTTGCCGCTCTCATTTTCGACAGTTATCAAAAACTGATTTCCAGTTGCAGTAAGTGAGCGGACATCTGAGGCAAAAATGTCTGGAAATGAGAGAAATAGCTCGATCGCCGAGAGCCTTGTCGAGCTATCGACTGCAAATATCTCAGGCAGATTTCCATCTGGTCTTACCGGGGCGTTAAATAAGAATCCAGTTCGGTCAATATATTTTCCGCCCACTGCAGCCACAGCAGCCCGGGCGGTGATGATGATATTAACCTGACCATTTAACCAATTTCGTTGAATTGAGGCTCGTTCAACCCAATCAAACTTATCGATCTGGCCTTGCAGGATTCGCGGCTCGATTCTAGCCAACGGTTTTCCAATCTCGATATTTGCTACTTCGGCTATCTGTTTTTCTAACACAGCTGTAGGTGCACCAGTTACTAGCACTGACTTGGTCGCCAAAAGATTGCTCCAACCAAGTAAATAGCCAAGTCCAGCAATGCCCGCAATGAATAAATATATATATAGATTGCGCCGCACTAATTCTGCTTTCGATCTAGCGCTTCCAAAATAACTGGACCAAGTGAACTCACATCTCCGGCTCCAAGGGTAATGATGACATCGCCGGGCTTTGCTTCAGCCACGACGCTCTCGGTTACTGCAAGAAAGTTCGGTTCAAATTTTCCATTTGGTAATTGATTAGCAATTTTTTCAGAAGTCACGCCAGAAATCGATTGCTCGCTAGCTGCGTAAATTTCCAACAACCAAGTTCGGTCAGCAACTGATAAGGCTTTTGCAAATTTATCCATAAAAGTTTTTGTTCTGGAGTAACGGTGTGGCTGGAAAATCACCAATACGCGACCATCGCCAGCAAAGCGTTTTGCGGCCGCTAGTGTTACATCAATTTCAGTTGGATGATGTCCATAATCATCAATCACTCGGACGCCATTCGAACTTCCTTTCAATTCAAATCGTCGGCCAGCTCCTCGGAAATTTGCTAACCCGTCTAAAAGCGAATTGATTGGGAGCTCTAGATGTAGCCCAACTGCGATTGCTGCAGCTGCATTCAATAAATTATGTTCGCCAGGAACTTGTAAAACTAACTGCCCAATCTTTGCGCCATGCCACAATAATCGAGCTGAACCGCCATTCGCAGTCAATTCGATCGAATCGATTCGCAGGTCGACTGATTGTGATTTGCCATATGAGATACATGTTGCGGAAGTCTTATTGGCAACTTGGCTAGCTAACTCATCATCGGCGCAAAAAACCAAGAATCCATCACCTGAAATTGTTCCAACAAACAGATTAAACGCCTCAATAACTTCTGCTTCTGATTTGAAGTGGTCTACGTGGTCCCATTCGACATTTGTGATTACGGCGCCATTCGGGTGATAGGCAACAAAGGATCCATCAGATTCATCTGCTTCGGCTACAAAGTATTTTCCAGTTCCGCGATGAGCATTTGAACCGGAAGATTTCAGCAATCCACCAATTGCAAATGATGGATCGGCGCCGCAAGCTTGCATCGCAACTGTTAACATCGACGAAGTTGTGGTCTTGCCATGAGTTCCGGCGACCGCAATCGAAATTGACTCAGACATTAATAGAGCCAATGCGGCTGCTCGAGTAATGATTGGAATTGTTCCGGCTGCTTGCCGTTCGCAATTATCAGAATTGATTGCATTGGAATAGACAATTAAATCTGCGCCATCAACATTTTTAGCATCATGGCCAATATAAATATCCGCGCCGAGGGCGGCCAGCGCTTTAAGTATCTGCGAATCAGAATTATCAGAGCCACTTACTTTGATTCCATACGAAAGCGCAATTCGGGCTAAACCACTCATTCCAGATCCACCAATTCCAATGAAGTGAATTCGCTTCCCGATAAGTTCATTTAATTTCATGTCAGCACCGATTCAATCATCGCAACTAATTCTGCTGGTGCATTAAGTGGCGTGCCGAGCGGAGTTTCGGGACTTTCCAAGGCGCTTTTCATCAAATTAGGAAGATGGTTTGCTAACCAATCGGAATTAAATTGTCGTTGCATAATCAATTCAGCTCGACCAGCATTTATCAAGGCTTGCGCATTTAGCGCCTGTTCACCATTTCCAATTGGAAGGGGAATAAAAAGCGCATACCTTCCAAGAGCCGCAATTTCGCTACAGGCAATGGCGCCGCTTCGGGAAATAATTAAATCTGCTGCTAACAACGCATCAGCCATTTCATTTATGTATGTTACGGGACGATAATTTGTCGTTGCTGCCGGTAATTCATTTGATGCACCAACTGAATGCAGCACAAAATAGTTGCTTAAATTCACTTGGGAAATCACATTATTAATTGAGCGAGCTCCTTGCGAACCCCCCAGAATTAAAATCATTGGCAAATCATTTGCCGCGGCAATTCGTTTTTTGGCCGCTGACCGCGCTTTCGCCCAATCAATTTGTTTGCTGGCCAAAATGATTTGATCCTTCAGCGGATTTCCCACAACTTTTGCATTGGGCAGTTGCAAAGTTGCCAACTCGTAGCCGACTCCAATTTCGCTAGCAAATTTTGCACCCATCCGATTGGCTAATCCTGGCTTGGCATTTGCTTCGTGAATGATGATTGGCTTTCGCAAGATTGCTGCAGCTAAATATGCCGGCGCGGATACATAGCCACCAAAACCAACCACAACGTCAAAATTTTTAACAATCTTGAGCGTCTTCGAAACCGTGCTCGTTAATTGAATTGGTGAAATCAAGGCTGGAATTGTCAACGATCTTGGCGCCACTACTTTCGGAATCAAAATTAACTCATTCGCCGGAATTAGCTTCTGTTCCAATCCATCTTTAGTTCCTAAAAAATTAACCCGATCACCAGGATATTTTTTCCGCCAAGCATTTGCTGTCGCTAAAGCCGGTTCGATATGACCTGCAGTACCACCACCTGCAAAAAGAATTCGATTCATGCCCGCTGCCTTGGCCAGGAAGTATTTATCTCAGTTTTTAATTCGGGATCTCTAAAGGCAATCCCGGCGATATAACCAACGGCTAACGCAAGAGCCAACATGGAAGATCCGCCATAAGAAACAA
>JBDKLQ010000050.1:0-6811 GCA_039795555.1 Actinomycetota bacterium | reverse complement strand
AAAATCAATGCCACATATTCGCGCTCGCAATATCGCCAAAGCGATTGAAAATTTACCGGAGCTAAAAAAACTTCGCGAAAAACCGGCGCTGGCTCAGATGGTGTTACAGATGGCAGAGCGCCTAGATGGCTTGCCACGACATTTAGCAATGCATCCCTGTGCAGTGGTGTTCAGTAATTCATCATTACCAGATCGCGCTCCGATGGTAACCAACGCTAGCGGTTACAAAATGGTCGAATTCGATAAAGATGATGTTGAAGCAATCGGGTTATTGAAGCTAGATATTTTGGGGGTACGGATGCAGTCGGCAATTGCCCATGCCGTATCCGAAGTCGAACGAATCGAAGTTCGAAAATTAGATATTGAAAAAATTCCACTAGATGACTCGGCAACTTTTGATTTAATTAAATCAACCAAGACCATCGGGCTCTTCCAAATCGAATCACCGGGGCAGCGTGAATTGGTTGGAAAATTAGCGCCCGAAACATTTGAAGATTTAATTATCGATATCTCACTCTTTCGCCCAGGCCCAGTTAAGAGCGACATGATTACACCATTTCTAAACGCTCGACATGGCTTTGCTGCACCCAAATTAATTCATCCAGATTTGCATCGAGTTTTAGCTCAAAGTAATGGAGTGGTGGTATTTCACGAGCAGGTCATCGAAATCATCTCGATTATGACTGGAATTTCATTGGCCGAAGCTGACGAAAAGCGGCGCGCGTTAGGTGATTTCAATCAGCATCAAATTATTTGTGATTGGTTTTTTGAAGCAGCAACAAAGAAATATGAATTAAATGTGGTTACTGAAATTTGGGAGGTGCTGCGAGCTTTTGCCTCATTTGGTTTCTGTAAAGCTCACGCTGCAGCATTTGCGCTACCGACTTATCAATCGGCTTGGTTGAAAACACATCACCCAGCCGCATTTATTGCAGGTTTGCTGACGCACGATCCCGGAATGTATCCAAAGCGATTAATTCTTGATGAAGCTAGACAGCTAGGCCTAACCATCGCACCAATTGATGTAAATAAATCTAGCGCCGAAACCAGAGTCGAAGGATCTGGAATTCGGATTTCATTTAGTGAAATTTCTGGAATTAATAGCGAAGAGATTCGCACCATTGTTGCTGGGCAGCCGTATTTAGATTTAGCCGATTTTTACCGCAGATCCGGCGCTTCGTTCCCGACGACTGAAAAATTAATTTTAACGGGCGGCTTTGACCAATTGCATAAATTAGATCAATCAGAAGCCTCAAATTTAAATCGGCGCGATCTACTTTTACATTTAGCAGAACTTGAAAAATCACCAGTAGCACCGCTGCCTGGTGGCCAATTAACTTTTGGTTTTGAGCCACCGGCGCTAATTTCAAGCGGTTTGCCAGATTTAAGGCAGAGCGAACGGGTGCGCCACGAAGTAGCCGAACTTGGGATGGAGGTAAGCGAACATTTATTGAAACCGTTCTACCAACACTTATCAAAAATTGGCGCAATTCGATCTTGCGATTTAATCAAACAGCGAAGCGGGGCCGAAGTAACGGTAGCCGGAGTTCGCGTTGCTTTGCAGACGCCACCAATTCGTTCCGGCAAACGAGTTATTTTTTTAACGATTGATGATGGCTTTGGTTGTAGCGATGCCACATTTTTTAGCGATGTCCAAGGCGAATTTGGCGAAGTCTTATTTAAGTCGCAGCTATTTTTAGTTCGCGGAATAGTGCGCCGCACTGGGCCGCGTGGCGTATCAATCCGAGCCACTGGCGCGTGGGAATTAAGCACTAGCCTTTTAACATGAACGCCTCATCAATTCTGCACATCGATATGGATGCGTTCTATGCCTCAGTTGCAGAATTAGATCACCCAGAACTTCGCGGCAAAGCGGTGATAGTTGGTGGTGGTACACGTGGCGTAGTTCTGTCAGCAAATTATGCTGCGCGAAAATATGGAATCCGGGCCGCAATGCCAGTAGCTCGCGCTAAACGGATGGCGCCAAAAGCAATCTTTGTTTCACCTGATCATCACCGTTACAGTGAAATAAGTTCGAAAGTGATGGCGATTTTCGGTGACTTTACCCCCTTGGTAGAGCCACTTTCATTAGATGAAGCATTTCTAGATGTATCTGGCGCTCAAAAATTAATCGGAAGCCCACGAGAAATCGCAACCAAGATTCGGGCGCGCGTTCAATCCGAATGCGGAATTACCTGCTCCGTCGGAATCGGACCTAATAAATTTATTGCTAAGTTGGCGAGTCAGCATTGCAAACCAAATGGCTTATTAGAAATTCGACCTGATCGAATTATCGAATTTCTGCACCCACTGCCAGTAAGCGCTATTTGGGGAGTGGGACCAAAAACAAATGAAGTTCTCGAACGATTAGGTCTACATACCGTTTCCGATATCGCAAATACCCCCAAAGCAACTTTGATCAGAGCGCTCGGTGAAGCGTCTGGAGAACATCTTTACGAATTAGCGTGGGGGCGCGATGAACGCGATGTAATTATGGAAGAGCCAGATAAAAGTATTAGCAATGCCGAAACTTTTGATCACGATGAAGATGACCCGGAAATTATTTTGGCTGGATTATTAGCGCTAACCGAAAAGGCGAGTAGTCGAATGCGCGAGCGGGAATTATTTGCAAAAACTATTTCAATTAAAATTCGATTTGCCAACTTCACAACGATTACTCGCTCCAAAACTTTGCCACTTCCAATTTCATCAAGTCACGAAATTTACGATGTAGTTAGAAAACTTTGGCAAAATTTAAATTTGGACCGGGCCCGAATTCGCTTGGTTGGCGTAGAACTCTCGAACCTTTGTGACGATGCACCCGAGCAATTGATCCTGGGTGCGCGCGAAAAGGGTTGGCGGGAGGCGGAACGAGCTGCCGATGCCGCCCGAAATCGCTTTGGGGATGAGAAAGTTAAGCCAGCCCGCTTATATAAAAGCGAAGAAAAGTAGTAGAGTTTAAACATGCCGCTTTCAGATCACGAACGACGCCTCTTGGCGGAGATGGAACAAGCCCTCTCTGCTGAGGATCCAAAATTGGCCTCGACTTTCTCTGCCGGCCCAGCTAGTCAGATTCGTAAAGGCGCTGCCCTCGGCATAGTGATGATATTGCTCGGCCTGGCTGGATTATTTGCCGGTCTATTCACCCAGATGCCGGTTGTTGGCGTAATTGGATTTGTGATTGCGCTAGCTGGAACAGTCACGGTAATTCCAAATTTCTCAAAAGCTGGTGTAGTTAGAACCCGAAAGCCAAAGCAGGCGGCAAGTAGCAAGATTCAAGATCGATGGAATCGTAGGAATTTTGAGTAACTTTCCAACTTTCTAAGCGTTTTTAAAAAATCCACCCGCCCATAGAGGCGGGTTTTTTATTGCCCAAAGAAGATGGGGAGGGTTGGGGCAAAAAGTGGCTAAAGGTGGTTGAAAAAGGAGGAAAGTGGAGTAAAGTGGGGAACTATTAACTGGAACCAGGGGAAGGGGGCCAGATGTTTCTCGGCACCCACGAGCCGCGCCTAGATGAGAAAGGGCGCCTAATCCTTCCCGCGAAATTTCGCGACGAATTGGCCACCGGGCTAGTTATCACCAAGGGGCAAGAGCGGTGCCTATATGTATTTCCGGCAAGTGAATTTCAAACCATTACTGAGACATTGCGCCAAGCTCCAGTTACTGCAAAAGCAGCGCGTGATTACCAGCGCGTGATGTTTGCCGGCGCGCACGATGAAATTCCAGATCGGCAAGGTCGCGTAACGATTCCACAAGGACTTCGCGAATATGCATCGCTTGAAAAAGATTGTGTAGTTATTGGTGCCAATACCCGCGTTGAAATTTGGGATGCCGCATCGTGGAAGAAATATTTGCAACAGAGCGAAAAAGGTTTTGCTGATGTTTCCGAGGAGGTATTCCCGGGACTTTTCTAAAAATTATTTCCTTTGGCCACCGCCGACCATCAGCCAACTGACGCCACTTCCCCGGCGCCAATTGAATAGATCCGTCGGCCGGCGGTGACCAAAGGAAATAAAAGTTAGAAATCAGCAAGCGCAATTAGGCACCACAGCAGTAGCGAGTACGGCAACTAGTAAGGCGGGGGAGGGAAGATGCACGAATCGGTAGCGCTAGATCGCTCCATTGAACTACTGGCACCCGCAATTCTAAAAAGTGAAAATCCAATTTTAGTTGACGCAACTTTGGGGTTAGGTGGTCACAGTTTTGCACTCCTTGAACGTTTCCCAAATTTAAAAATTATTGGAATTGATCGTGATAAATCTGCGATTGCAGAAGCAAAATCGCGATTAGCAAATTTTGGCGATCGAATTCAAATCGCTCATTCGGTTTTCGACAAAATTACTGAAGTTGTAAACGGGTTTGGCTATCAAAAAATTGATGGCGCGCTATTTGATTTAGGTGTTTCTTCCATGCAATTAGATCAGCCAAATCGAGGATTTTCCTACTCTCAAGAAGCGCCGCTTGATATGAGAATGGATCAAAGCCAAGGAATCACCGCAGATGAAATCGTGAATACTTGGGATAAAAACGAATTAGTCAGAATTTTACGAAACTTTGGTGAAGAGAAATTTGCCCCAAGAATTGTTGATTCAGTAATCGACGCTAGACCAATTAAATCTACGAGCCAATTGGCCGAAATAGTTAAAAAAGCGATTCCGGCTGCTACTCGGCGCACCGGCGGTAATCCGGCCAAACGAACTTTTCAAGCACTTCGAATTGCAGTAAATGACGAACTTGGCGCAATTTCACGGGCTATTCCGCAGGCGCTTGAACTTTTAAATGTCGGTGGCCGCCTAGTGGTTCTATCATTTCAATCGCTCGAAGATCGAATAGTTAAAGAAGCCTTTGGATCGGTTACGACTTCGACTCTGCCAAGAGATTTGCCAATCAGCGTTCCTGGGCATGAGCTCAAATATTCATTGGTGATTCGCGGCAGTGAAGGTGCTAGTGATGTAGAAATTTCAGAAAATTCACGTGCGCAATCAGTTCGGATTCGGGCAATTGAAAAGGTAGCTGCGTAATGGCGCTTCCACTATTAGCACCGGTATATGAACGAACTAGACAGGCCGTTGTTCAACGTGGCTCAAAAGCGGTTTTGCGATTAGTACCAGAGTTAGAAACTGGCAAGGCTGCAAGTAATCGCTCTCTAATTATTTTTGGAACATTTGTGGGTTCAGCAGTTTTAACTATCTATTTGATTTTGAATTCGCTGGCAACTAAAGATGCCTTTACGTTAAATCAACTTCAAATTAAAAATCAGAAGCTAGTTAGCCAAAAAGATGAAATAGATCGTCAGATATCGGCGCTATCCACACCAGATAAATTGGCTGCTGAAGCCAAGGCACTTGGAATGGTGCCAGCAAAAGATATAAGTTATCTGGAGATTTCAAATGGCTAATTTAAAACTTTTTGAAAAGCGATTAATTCAATTAGTTTTATTATTTACAGTCTTTACCGCCGTTATTTTGGGGCAGTTGATCCGAGTGCAGACCGTCTCAGCAAGCGGATATGTTCAACGGGCACAAGGTGAATTGACCCAAACCACCACGTTGTTGGCGCCTCGCGGTGCTATTACTGACAATAAGGGCGAACCATTTGCCCGAAGTGTTGATTCGTACCGAATTGTGGTTGATCAAAAAATGATCACTAATCCAAGCCAGACTGCTGAATTCTTAGCGTCATATCTCAAAATGGATCCGGAATTAATCAAGTCTAAAATTATTGGCACTGCGCGTTGGTTCGAAGTTGCAAGATATGTGAAACCTGCTATTTGGCAAAAATTAAAAAATGATATTACGACTTTTAATAACAATTTAAATTTAGAGAATCTCGATCAAAGAATCGTCGGTATTTTTGCTGAACGAATGTATACCCGAGAATATCCTTCTGGACATTTAGTCGCTTCACTTCTTGGTTTTACAAAAGATGATGGAAATGGTGCAGCAGGATTGGAAAGTGCCTGGAATTCAACTTTATCGGGCATCAATGGCCAAGCAGCAATTGCAACTGGTTTTGGAACCAGAATTCCTGGGTCACAACAGATTAAAGTTGAAGCAAAACCTGGAACTTCGCTTCGATTAACGATTGATCGCGACATTCAATGGGTGGCTGAAAAATCAATTGCTGATGCAGTTCGAAAATCTTCCGCTTTGAGCGGCACGGTAATTGTTATGGATCCAAAAACAGGCGAAATTTTGGCGCATGCAACTGCGCCTACTTTTGACCCAAACAATACCAAGAAATTTAAGTTAACGGATTTTTTTAATCCTTCAGTTCAAGAAGTTTACGAACCTGGATCAACTGGAAAAGTTATGACAATTTCAGCGGCAATTGAAGAAAAATTAGTAAATCCAAATACAGTTTTCACGGTTCCATACATGCTAAAGCGTTATAACACACCAATCAAAGATCACGAATTTCATAATACTCAAAGATTGACCACTACTGGAATCTTGGCAGTGTCTAGCAATACTGGAACGATTTTGATTGGTGAATCACTGGGTGCATCAAAACTGCATGACTATTTGCGTAAATTTGGAATTGGTCAAAGTACAAACTCCGGCCTACCTGGTGAATCAAATGGAATCTTGGCCCCAGTTAGTCAGTGGAGTGGCACATCGTTGCCGACAATTGCCTTTGGTCAGGGTTATTCAGTAACTGCGATGCAGGCGACGCAAGTCTTTGCCACAATTGCAAATAACGGTGTAAGAATTTCGCCAACTGTTATTGCAGGAACTTCCGATGCTCAGGGCAGATTTACCCCAGCAAAACGAAACTCCAAAGGGATTCGAGTAATTAGCTCTGAAACCGC
>JBDKLQ010000049.1:0-6896 GCA_039795555.1 Actinomycetota bacterium | reverse complement strand
ATCTGGTCCAGCAACAATCCGACCATTTTGCGAATCAATTACGACAATTACTGAAATAAAACCTTCTTCGCCAAGAATTCGGCGATCCTTCAAAGTTGATTCTGTAATCTCACCAACTGTTTGACTGTCGACATAAACATAACCACACGGAACTGCGCCAGCTACTTGAGGTTTTCCATCTATTAGATCAATAACGATTCCGTTTTCGATTGTGATGGCATTTTCGCGCGGTACCCCGGTCCGAATTGCTAATTCCGCATTTGCTTTCAAATGGCGCCATTCACCGTGGACTGGCAAAACATGCTTTGGTTTCACAATTTGATAGCAATACAACAATTCACCGGCAGCTGCGTGGCCAGAAACGTGAACCATCGCATTACCTTTATGAACTACCTTTGCACCCATTCGCGTCAATTCATTTATCAAGTTAAAAACTGGAAATTCATTTCCAGGAATCAAAGAGGAAGCCAACAAAATGGTGTCGCCGGCACCTACTCGAATTGCGTGTTCGCCGAATGCAATGCGTGACAACACTGCAAGTGGCTCGCCCTGCGATCCAGTGCAGATCAAAACCACATCATCGCCTGCTTTATCTAAATCATCGGAATCAAACAAAATATTTTTAGGAATTTTTAAATAGCCCAACTCTTGAGCAATCTTCATATTGCGCACCATAGAGCGACCGACAAACGAAACCATCCGACCTTGCGAGTGAGCGGCATCGATCACCTGTTGGATGCGGTGCACGTGCGAAGCAAACGAGGCGACGATTACCCGGCGCTTAGTGCTTTTAATTACCCGTTCGATTACCGGAGCAATTTCGCGTTCGCTCGGCGTAAAACCTGGAATATCAGCATTCGTTGAATCAACTAAAAATAAGTCGACTCCCTCTTCGCCCAATTTGCCAAACTTAACTAAATCGGTGATTTTGTCATCAAGGGGTAACTGATCCATTTTGAAATCACCCGTTTGTAAAACCAATCCAGCTTTAGTGCGAATCGCGACCGCCAAGGAATCTGGAATTGAATGATTTACTTGCACAAATTCAACTTGGTATTCGCCAATTTTTACTTGATGGCCAGCATTAACTTCGCGCAAATCGCCAGTAATCCGATGCTCTTTTAATTTTGCAGCAATTAACGCCAAGGTAAGTGGGGCACCAAAGATCGGAATGTCGCCACGTTGGCGCAATAAATATGGAACGGCGCCGATATGGTCTTCGTGGCCATGGGTCAGCAAAATGCCAACTACATCATTTAACCGATCTTGAATATGAGAAAAATCCGGCAAAATTAAATCGATTCCGGGTTGGCTCTCTTTTGGAAATAGAACTCCGCAATCAACAATTAAGAGTTCACCATTAATTTCATAGACCATCATGTTCCGGCCAATTTCGCCAAGCCCACCAAGTGGCGTTAAGCGAAGCGCGCCAGATTTAAGCGGTCCAGGAATTCCTAGATTTGGATGTGGATGGTTCATAAATTAAAACTTAACGCCGCCAGCAGCAAGATCTTTTTTCAATTGTTCGATCTGTTCTGCCGTGGCATCAACTAATGGCAAACGCGTATATCCACCTGGTAGCCCCATTAGGTTTAACGCCGCCTTAGTCAAAATTGCACCTTGAGTTCTAAATGTGCCGGTAAATACTGGAAGCAATTGTTGATGAATTTCTAACGCGCGGGCTGCGTTACCATCGAACCAGGCATCAAGCATTTCACGTAAATTTTTTCCAACGGTGTGGCCACAAACGCTAACAAAACCAACTGCGCCAACTGATAACAGTGGCAAATTTAAAATGTCATCCCCAGAATAAACCGGAATCCCACACCGTTTAATCACCCATGACGTTGAAGCAACATCGCCTTTGGCATCTTTTAACGCAACGATATTTGGGTGTTCCGATAATTTAACGATAGTGTCAGGTTCGATTGCCATTCCGGTTCGACCAGGAATGTCATACATCATTACTGGTAAATCAGTTGCTTCTGCGACTGCTTTGAAGTGCGCCGCAATTCCAGCCTGCGGTGGTTTGTTGTAATAAGGAGTTACCACTAATAATCCATCAGCTCCGGCGGCAGCAGCCATCTTTGCTTGTTCAATCGAATGTGAAGTTTCATTATTTCCCGCACCAGCAACAACTTTGCCTTTTCCACCCATTGCATTTTTAACTACTTTGATGATTTCAATTTTCTCTTCATCAGAAGTGGTCGGTGCTTCGCCGGTGGTGCCATTTACGACAATGAAGTCATGGCCCGTCGAGATTAAATGCGCTGCTAATTTTTCAACGCCCGCCCAATCGATCGCGCCATCTTTATTAAATGGCGTGATCATGGCTGAGGAAAGCCGGCCAAATGGAGCTGAGATAGACATAGTCGAAGGCTATCTTTTATTACGGAGTTACGCGACCAGATTTTTCAAATGCTGCGTAAGTTAATGGCATTAATCGCTTGAAATGCTCTTCCATCTTCTCGGCAACCATTTCGATTTCACGTTGCGGATAGCTCGGGAAATGCGAACCTTCACGCGAGGTTCGCAGCGATAAGAAGTTCATTAATGCGCGTGCATTCATCGTGACATACATTGATGAATAAGTTGCAACTGGCAAAACGGCGCGGGCAACTTCGCGAGCAATCCCAACATCTAACATTTTTTGGTAACTGGCATATGCCACGACATATGCCTCTTTCATGGCATTGACCATGACTTCAAATTGTTCTGGTGTACCTGGTTCAAAGGTGTAGTGACCAGTTTTACCAACTTGATTTAAGCGGCGATCCTTATTTGGAATATAGAAAACAGGTTTCAATTCGCGATAGCGACCAGATTCTTCATTGTAAGAAGCAATTCGGTGGCGCATAAATTCGCGGAAAACGAAGATTGGTGCGCTGATAAAAAATGTCATAGAAGTATGTTCGAATGGCGACCCATGACGTTCGCGCGCTAAATAATTAATTAATCCAGCAGATCGTTCGGGATCTGAACCAATTTCATCAAGTGATTGTTCACCGGCAGTAGATACGCGCGCCGCCCAAATAACATCGGCATCACTTGCGCTGGCTTTAACTAATTCGACGGTGACATCGTCGCGAAATACAACTTCGTGTGAATCTGACATGCTCCGACCTTATCTATCGCGGTTCGAAAGCTTTGGCACCTTGAGGCAGAATGTCCCCTGTGTCCAGCATTAATCGCGCCACAGCGACGAAATCGTTAAGCCTGGCATTCGCAGTTGGGACCTACGCCCTAGCTTTTGGCGCAGCTTCGGTCGCCGCTGGATTTTCGATATTACAAACATCATTACTTTCACTTTTGTTATTTTCAGGTGCATCGCAATTTGCTGTAATTGGTGTGATTGGCGCCGGCGGAACTGCGCTAACTGCTATTGCAACTTCGACCTTACTTGGATTTAGAAATGCACTTTACGGAATCGTGATGACCCCAATTTTACAAGTGACCGGTTTGAAGAAAATTGTGGCAGCGCAAATAACAATTGATGAATCAACTGGTGTCGCATTGGGCGAAGAAGATCGCGGAATTTCTTTGCAACGCCAAGGTTTTTGGATTACTGGTTTTGGCGTATTTTTCTTCTGGAATATTTTTACGATAATTGGCGCCTTAAGCGCATCCACAATTAGTAATCCCGCCGAATGGGGGCTCGACGCGGCAGTGCCTGCCGCATTTATCGCCTTAGTTTGGCCGCGGTTAAAAACTAAGAACGATATTTATTTAGCGTTGGCAGCTACTGCCTTGGCGCTAATAACTACCCCGATTTTGCCAGCTGGATTGCCAATCATTGCAACGGCTGGCTTAGCTGTATTACTTGGCTGGCGAGTGCGATGAATAAATTTTGGATTGCCACAATCGGCGCAAGTGCGCTGGCTTTTTTATTGAAATTTGCTGGCCATTCCATCCCAGCAAAATATTTAAATAACGCTAGATTGCAACGAATTAATGGATTTATTCCGGTGGCGCTACTTAGTGCGCTAGTAGCAGTTCAAGCATTTGCCACTAAACGAGATTTAGAAGTTGATCATCGAGCATTGGGTTTGGCCGTTGCGGCGTTTGCGCTAAAAATAAAGCTGCCGTTCCCAGTTGTAGTGGGCGCGGCAGCTTTTGCTTCGGCGATTTTTTACCGATTAAATAATTGAAAGCGATTCTAACTTCGCTTTTAAATCTGGATCTGATGGCTCAGTTAAATGAGTTCCGTCTTCAAAAACAATAACCGGAATCGAACGCATGCCACCATTGATTGCAATGACTTTTTCTGAAGCGGATTCATCAGCTTCGACATCGATGTAGTTATATTTAACATTTAAGCTATCTAATAGCGCCTTTGAGCGACGGCAATCGCGGCACCATTCCGCACCATAAAGATCAATACTCATAAGACTTGCTCCAATCCAATCGTTACACCTTTTAACTTCTGAACATTTCTTACTGCTAATAAAACGCCAGGCATAAATCCTGCCCGATCTAGTGAATCGTGGCGAATTGATAGCGTCTCGCCAAGTCCCCCAAATAACACTTCTTGATGCGCTACTAACCCGCGTAACCGAATCGAATGAATTGGGACATCGGAAACTTTGGCACCACGCGCACCTTCCAGTGTCGACTTTGTCGCATCTGGTTGCGCTGGCAAATTTTTACGAGCTTCACCTATTAATTCAGCGGTCCGAGCTGCGGTACCACTTGGCGCATCAACCTTATTTGGATGATGCAATTCTATGATTTCTACCGATTCGAAATATGGCGCAGCTTGTTTCGCAAATTGCATCATCAGCACGGCTCCAATTGCAAAATTTGGAACAATAAAAATGTTGGAATCGGTCGCCATTTTTGTCGCTTTTTCAATTTCAAAACTAGTGGTACCAACTACTGCATGTATCTTATTTTTTGTTAAAAATTCTAAATTGGTCAACACAGCTGATGGTGCAGTGAAATCAACAACGACATCGCACCCTTTTAATAAATCTAAAGAATCACCTATATCGACAGTTGCGGCCAGTTCTAAATCCGGCGCGGCGGAAACTGCTTTAACTACTTCCGAACCCATCCGCCCTTTGGCACCAAGCACGCCAACTTTGATACTCATGAAAGTATTCTCTCAAATTCTGCGGTAGATTTTTGCGGACCCGCAAGGCCAAGGGTAAGCGGTTTGATTAAGAACTCGGCGGCTAATTTATTAACCTCAGCAATTGTGACCTGACTTAACTCTCGCATTAAATCGTCAGTGGTTTTTGCGGCGCCATCCCAAATTTCAGTAGAACCAATTCGATCCATCCGGTGACCCGAATCCTCGCCAGCTAACAAAATATTTGCGCGAACTGCATTGTGGCCGCGTTCGAACTCTTCTTGAGTAATGCCATTGGTCGCAACATCTTGCAAAATTTCGCGAATTAATTTAACAACTTCGCCCGTTTTTTCTGGCGAACAACCAGCATAGATTGCGTAATAACCAGCGCCAACATATCTGCGCATAAAACCATCTACGGTGTAAACCAACCCGCGTTTTTCTCGAATTTCTTGGAACATCCGCGAACTCATTCCACCGGAAATTCCAATTACCAATACTCGAAGCGCCATGGTTCGAGGATCATTTCGACCAACGCCCGGCAAACCTAAATACAGATTGGTCTGTTCAAAATCACCTGATTGGAGTTCTACTCTTTTCTTTGAACTCGGAGCAAAAGCGTTGAAATCGCGGATAAAGGGCGGCTGATTTCCAGTTAGAAAGTTATCGCGATCTAAATTCTTTTTAACCAGTGCGACAAAATCATCATGCTTAATATTTCCCGCTGCAGCGGCGACAATATTTTCTGGCCGATAATGGTTTTTATAATAGCGATAAATTTGGTCGCGCGTGATTGCATTCATTGAATCTTTGGTGCCCAAAATTGAAATACCGAGAGTGTGATCGCCCCAAAAAGCTCGGCCAAAAGCTTCTTCGGCCAAGTCTTGCGGATCATCATCGCGCATCGCCATCTCTTGAAAAACTACATTGCGCTCGTTTTCAAATTCTTCCTCTGAAACCACGGCACTGGTAATTACATCACTTAAAACATCAACGGCAAGTGGCAAATCCTCATCCACGACTTTGGCGTAAAAGGAAGTGAACTCATTTGTGGTGTAGGCGTTTATGCCGCCACCTAAGTTTTCAATTGAAGAACTAATTTCTTTTGCAGTGCGGCGCTTGGTGCCTTTAAATAACACATTCTCTAAAAAGTGTGAAGCGCCAGAATCTTCTGGCGCTTCATCTCGTGAACCTACATTTACAAAGTAACCTACGGAAGCGCTGCGAACTGTTGGATCATCATCGGTGATGATCCGTAGTCCACAATTAAGCGTTGTCCGCTGAATCGCCATCTTTTTGACCTTCAATTACTGGTACTAAAGACAACTTACCCTTTGGATCAATTTCGGCAATTTCAACTTGAACTTTGTCGCCAACTTTCATTACATCTTCAAGGTTTTCGATTCGTTTGCCACCATGCATCTTGCGAATTTGCGAAATGTGTAGCAAGCCATCTTTACCTGGCAGCAATGAAATAAAGGCACCGAATTGAGCTAACTTAACAACGGTACCTAAATAGCGTTCGCCAACTTCTGGCATGGTTGGATTTGCGATGGCATTAATCTGCGCTTTCGCTGCCTCCGCCGCACTACCTTCGGTTGCGCCAATATAAATAGTTCCATCATCTTCAATTGAAATTTCCGCCCCAGTTTCATCTTGAATCTGGTTGATTACTTTGCCCTTTGGACCAATAACGGCACCAATTTGATCAACTGGAATTTTCACCGAAATGATTCGAGGTGCCAGCATCGACATTTCATCTGGTGAATCAATTGCTTCATTCATCACATCAAGAATTGCAATTCGCGCTTCTTTTGCTTGGTGT
>JBDKLQ010000048.1:0-4581 GCA_039795555.1 Actinomycetota bacterium | reverse complement strand
CGGCCTGGCATCGGCGACGGCAGCAGCCATTATCAATGCATCACAATTTTCGAAATGCGAATCTAGCGCTCTCTGTAATTCAGAAGCACTTCTCACCGAGATGTTTTCTACTCCAGATATTTCCGAAGTATTTGCATTTATTACAGTAACTATTGCGCCTCTTGCTTTAGCGTTTTCAACAATTGCTAAACCTTGTTTGCCGCTGGAACGGTTTCCGATAAAACGCACGTCATCTATATCCTCGCGAGTTCCTCCCAGAGTTATGAGAATTTTTTTACCCTCTAAATCGCGATTGTTGGCAAGGTCTCTAAAGAAAATATTTAGAATTTCTGAAGTTTCCGGAAATCTTCCGATTCCAGAATCGCTACCCGTTAACCGGCCAACAGCTGGCTCCATAACAATAAACCCCCGTTCTCGGAGCGTATATACATTTGCAACCGTTGCGGGATTTAGCCACATTTTCGGATGCATGGCTGGAACGATTAATTTTTTCGCGGTTGACGCTAGTACTGTGTTTGTTAATAAATCATCGGCGCGACCCATTGCAATCCGAGCAATCAAATCTGCAGTGGCCGGAGCGATTACTATGTATTGAGCTTCGGAACCGAGTTTTACATGCCCAACATAATCTGCGTTTTCCCAAACTTGAGTGGAAACTTTCTTTCCAGAGAGTGCTTCCCAAGTTGCCGTGCCTACGAAATTTAAAGCAGCTGGTGTTGGAATAACTGTTACATCAAAGCCCGAGTCTTGGAATCTACGGAGTAGATCGCATGCTTTGTATGCCGCGATTCCTCCGCTAACGCCAAGAAGAAGTTTCTGACTCATATTATTTTTATGTTGGATATTTATGATGAAATTCGGGGAGTCAATAATTCTTTTTTATGCGTTTGGTTCCAAATTTTCAATCGTCAATAAATCATCATTAATTTCACGTAGCGCAATCGATAGCGGTTTTTCGTGAACATGGGTTTCTACTAGTGGCCCAACATATTCGAGAAGGCCTTCACTTAGTTGCGAATAATAAGCATTTATCTGCCTAGCGCGCTTTGCAGCGTAAAGCACCAAACTATATTTTGAGCCGCTCTTTTCAAGCAGTTCATCGATTGGTGGATTTGTGATGCCGTCCATAGCGCTCCTTGGGTTTGCTTCCTACTGAAGCGCCAATTTTAACATCTCGTCGACAACTTGATCTACGCGATGATTTATCACTACTGCGTTGAATTCAGGCGCAGCCGCCATCTCCTCTTGCGCTAATCGCAATCGCTCTTGGCGTCGTTCCGGTGAATCCGAGCCACGCCCTTCAAGCCTGCTAACCAATTCTTCCCAAGATGGTGGTGCAATAAAAACTAAGAATGCGCTGCTTGAACTTTTTCGAACTTGTCTCGCGCCAGCGATATCGATTTCTAAAATTACGTTATTGCCTGCTTCTAACTGTTTTCGCACCGCTTGCGCTGGGGTGCCATATCTGTGGCCAGCAAATTCGGCCCATTCGAGAAATTCTTTCTCAACAATCATGCGATCAAATTCCGAATCGGTCACAAAGAAATAATCAATTCCATTAACTTCACCAGGTCTAGGAGCTCTGGTTGTTACCGAAACACTGATCCAGATTTCTGGATGCTTTCGTAATTCCTTTGTGATGGTGCTCTTCCCGACACCACCTGGTCCGGATACGACCACTAACTTCCCTGGTCTAACAGCTCCGGACATAGGTCCAAACTCCTTTTTGATTTTCTGTAGTTGCAATACACCTAGCCCTTGCAATCTTCTCGTTGGTGAAACTCCCAACTTTTCAATCATTGCTGCAGCTCTAATTTTACCAAGACCTGGTATTGACTCTAATAATTCGATTACCCGCATTTTGGCCAGAGCGTTATCCCCTTTTGCAAAATCAATTGCTTCAGGCACCGAAATCTCGCCGCTACGAATCTTTTCCTTTAGTTTTGCTCGAGCTTGCCGTGCCAATTTCGCGCTATTAAGTGCCGCTTGTCGTTGTTCAAACGATAATTTTGGCGGAAGTTTCATTTAATTTCGGCGCAAATTTGTGCCGCACGTTCACTCATTGCACTCGGCCCGATTTTCCATTGATCGGTGATTGGTCTACCAATTACTAAGTAATTGGCACCAGCTGCAATTGCGGCCGAAGGGGTCATGGTGCGCTTCTGATCATCGGAGAGTGTATTAGTTTGCGGCCGAATTCCAGGCGTAATTATCGAAACATTTTTTGGAACTACTTTTCGAACACTTTCAATCTCTAATGGTGAACAAACAATCGCTCGAGCTCCATTATCAGTAGCCAGTTTCGCTAACTGCGCTGCCCGTTCGTCTGTTCCGGGATTGAAACCAATATCAATTAAGTCCGCATCATTTAATGAAGTCAAAATAGTTACCGCCGTAATCGAGATTTCTGAACTTGCCGCAACTGCAGCAGCAATCATTGCCGCACCGCCGGAGGCGTGAACTGTTAAAAATTTCGGTGCCAAATCCGACACAGATTTCACCGCTGACGAAACGGTATTTGGAATGTCATGCAGTTTCAAATCTAAAAATATCTCGGCACCAAATTCTGCTTGAATTTCAGCAATTCCAGCCCGGCCAAACTTTAAGAAAAATTCTAAACCAACCTTATAAATATCAATCGACGCTCTTGTTGCGTTAATCCAAGACTTAGCTACCGCTAAATCATTGGTATCTAGCGCGAGAATGATTGGAGAACTATTTAGGCTATTCATTAGGCACCTGCTCGGTGAGCATATCCAACTGCATCAGAAAGTGAACTGAAACCTCGATCTATCAGAAGTTTTCGCAAGTCTTCTTGAATTTCATAAACCGCACTCGGATTTCCAAAGTTTGCAGTGCCGACGGAAACGCCACTCGCGCCCGCCAGAATTAATTCCAGAGCGTCTCGTCCAGATGCAACTCCACCCATTCCGAGAATCGGTAATTTTGGTAAGACCTCTTTAACTTGATAAATAGCGCGAACCGCTATCGGTCGAATCGCAGGTCCAGAGAGGCCTCCAGTTTTGCCACCTAGGTGCGGTTTCATGGTTTCTAGATTTATCACCATTCCAAGCAACGTATTTATCAGCGCAACGGCATCAGCGCCCGCATTGAAAACTGATGTTGCGATCTGAGCAATATTTGTGACATCTGGTGAAAGCTTTGCAATTATCGGCAACTCCCCGCCGATCATCATTTTTACGCTATTAATTACCGCGCTTGCACTATCTGGATCGCAGGCGAAAACTTGACCACGATTTTCTACATTCGGACAAGAAATATTAACTTCTACTGCACTAATTCCAGATACCCCGCGAAGTCTTCTCGCTAATGTACTAAATTCATCAACAGTTTCTCCTGCAATTGAAACAATGATTCGAGCCCCTTGATTGAGAAGCCACGGAATATCATCACCCAAAAAGGCATCAATTCCAGGTCCTTGTAATCCAATTGAATTGAGCATGCCACTTGGCGTTTCCGCCATCCGCGGCGTGGGCCGACCAGATCGAGGTTTGATCATGATCGATTTGGTGACCACAGCGCCGATTGATCGTAAATCGAAAAATTGCGACAACTCTTTTCCGGAGCTTGCACAACCACTGGCGGTAAATAATGGCGTCGGAAACCAGGCATCTGCTAATTTTGTTGAAAAATCAAAATTGCTCATAAACTTTTACCGACGCTCTCCCACATAACGAATTCACCATCCATTACCGGACCATCAATACATGAGCGCAACATTTTCACCTCTCCATGAAGGTCCTTTACTGGCAAGACACATGTCATACAGATTCCGACGCCGCAGGCCATCGATTCTTCAACTGCGCATTGATGGGCAACATCATGTTCGATTGCAATTCTAGAAATTGCGGCAAGCATTGGCATTGGACCACAGCTATAAATAACTTTTATTTGCTGGTCGCGTATTAAATCTGGAATCGGTTCGGTAACTCGACCTATTTCGCCGCCAGTGCCATCTTCGGTGTAGATTTTTAAAGAGTTTACTGATCGCTTGCCCTCAAGTGGCGCATATATTTTCGCCGCTGTGCTTGCGCCAAGCAACATATTTACGCGACAGCCGCGCTCGCGCAGAACTTCCGCTAAACCGAATAGCGGCGCTGATCCATATCCACCACCAATAAGCAAAGCTGAAACTGGTTCTGTTGGAACTTTAAAAGCGGTACCAAGTGGCACGACAACATTCAATTCAATACCGGCTGGTTGGGCGCACAGCCAACTACTACCAGAACCATGTGGAGCAACAATCAGTTCGACTGCCCGATATTCACCGCGATCAGCGATTCTTGAAATAGCGAAAGCACGCCGTAGAATCATTTTGGAATAGTCACCACCAACTGAGATAGCGATGAAATTTCCAGGTTTCGCAAATCTAACGGCTTCACCAATTTCTAAAAGCAATTGGTGATAAACGCCGATTCGCTTATTTGAAATAATCGTTGCCGTAATTTGGTTAGCATTTTTATTTATAGGCGACATCCGATAACCATTCTTGAATCGGACGCACCGAGATCGAACTTGACTTGAGTGATCTAATTCCTGCAACTGCCGCATTAAATCCAG
>JBDKLQ010000047.1:0-2902 GCA_039795555.1 Actinomycetota bacterium | reverse complement strand
GAAAGAATCATTCCGCCGCGTGGGCCGCGTAAAACTTTGTGAGTTGTAAATGAAACCACATCAGCAAATGGCACTGGCGATGGAATCGCTTTACCTGCCACCAAACCAATAAAGTGCGCGGCATCAACCCACATAATTGCACCTACTTCGTCGCAAATTTGACGAATTTTTTCAAAATCAATCAAGCTTGGATAAGCAGTAGCGCCGGAGCAAATCATCTTCGGCTTATGTTTTTTAGCTAAATCGCGGAGTTCGTCATAATCAATTAGTTCGTTATCTTTTCGAACACCATACGACTCTACGTTAAACCATTTTCCAGAAAAATTTACTTTTGAACCATGAGTTAGGTGGCCACCGTGTGGTAACGACATTGCCAAGACCGTGTCACCAGGTTTAGTAAACGCTGCGTAGACTGCAATATTTGCGCTGGCGCCAGAATGTGGTTGAACGTTCGCGTGTTCAGCACCAAATAATTGTTTTGCCCGTTCAATCGCAATAATTTCGGCCCGATCTACAACTTCACAGCCACCGTAATAACGTTTTCCCGGATAACCCTCGGCATATTTATTCGAAAGCACGGTACCCAAAGCTGCAAGAACAGCACGGGAAGTGAAATTTTCACTCGCAATTAATTGAACATCACTCTGTTGCCGCTTAACTTCGGCACGCAATATGCTCGCAATTTCTGGGTCTTGCTCTTCTAGTAATTGGTAATCCGGTCCGTATGCTCGAGCAATTTCGCGATCGTTAGCCATGTCCTTAGTCTAGATGTTAACCGCGCCTTGACGCATTAATTCGATTTGGCCGCCGATGGCACGAACCACAGTTGATTGCGGTCCTTTGCGTAATTTCCCATTTGAGAAAATAATCGCTGGCTCATCACCTGATTTGGAAATTAATTTCGGGTCCAAAATTGGAGCTTGACCACTTGCGGCGACCGAGACAAATGCCAACGGCCCGCTTTTACCCAAAATCGCTTTAAAGAATTTAGCTTTGGGTGATCTAATCGCTATTTCATCTAAATAACCATTATCACCCAAATCCCAAGCAAGCTGCCGATTTGGTCTAACTACTAAAGTTAATAATCCGGGCCAGTTTTTCTCAGCTAACTTAATTGCCATCGGAGAAAGTTCGCGACAAATTCCTTGCGCTGTTTTAATATTCTTAATCGCAACTTGGGCAGTCACACCATCTCCCGCGCCTCGCAAAACTTGCATTGCGCGAACGCCATCCCGATTAAAGGCATCCGCTACGAAGACATAGCCGTGTTCGGCTGGAAGGGCGATAAAGTAGCCATCACTTAGCGCTTTTAATGCTTTCGTTAAATGGCGTGACAATTCTCCCTTTTTCAAATCAATCATTGTTGCCATTATTTTTTCCGCCTTGCACTGGTGAATCTTGGTCTTTGATTCAAATCGTAGTGAAGTTCAATCTGCTCAAAATCTACGCTTAAAATTTCGGCGATCGCTTCTCCATGTTCTTCGGCATGCTCAATAACAATTAGCCCACCGGGTTTCAAAAGCCGCGTTGCTGCGTTTATAAATACGGCTGGAACTTCCAAACCGGTTTCACCGCCAAATATGGCTGTCTTTGGCTCGTGATTTATCACATTTGAAGGCAAATTAATTGAGTTCGGAACATAGGGCGGATTGGTTACAACCACATCGCATTTGATTCCAGCTAGTGCCATCGACACATCGCTTTCAACTAATCGCAAATCAGGCACATATTTGGCAATATTTTCTTTTAGCCATGGAATCGCTTCAACGCTATTTTCCACCGCGATTACTCGAGTAGCCGGATTTTCTGTGGCGATTGCTAGGGCAATCGCACCACTTCCCGAACCTAAATCAACCACACTAATTTCACCGCTCTTGTTTTCAAACTCCTTTAAATTATTTAAAACGTACGAAACAAGGCTTTCAGTTTCCGGCCGTGGAATCAAAACGCCTGGGCCAACTGCTAACTTCAAATTTCTAAAGTAAGAAACGCCAGTAATATATTGAACTGGTTCGCTAGAAATTCTTCGATTTATATCTGATTCAAACAAATCCCTAAGCTCTTCCAGCTCAACAGATTTCAAAGCGGTCTCCACTTTTAATGGATTATGTAATTCCATTCTGGTCAAACCCAATTGATTAGCTAACAATATTTCTGCGTCAATTTCATCTATTTCTGCAGCCGCCAATTTTGATTTAGCTTCGACCAACAATTGCTTAATCATTGTGCTGAAAGTTTTGCAGCCTTATCGGCATCTAATAAGGATTGAATCACGGGGTCTAATTCACCATTTAAAACCGCATCTAAATTATTTGCTTTGTAATTTACTCGGTGATCGCTAATTCGATTTTCAGGAAAGTTGTAAGTGCGAATTCTTTCAGAGCGGTCGACGGTGCGTACCTGGCTTTTACGTTCCGCTGCGGCCGCAGCTTCTTGAGCCTCTTGAGCAGCCGCAAGTAATCTAGCGCGCAAAATTCGTAGTGCAGATTCCTTGTTTTGTAATTGGCTCTTTTCATTTTGGCACGAAACCACAATGCCGGTCGGGATATGCGTGATTCGTACCGCTGAATCGGTGGTGTTAACGCTTTGTCCGCCAGGACCAGAAGAACGGTAAACATCAATTCGAAGTTCATTCATATTAATTTCAACTTCAACTTCTTCCGCTTCTGGTAGAACTAAAACTCCTGCCGCAGAGGTATGAATTCGCCCTTGACTTTCAGTTTCTGGAACGCGTTGTACTCGATGAACACCGCCTTCAAATTTCAATTTAGCGTATGGTGATTTACCCGGCTCGGGATTTCCCTTTGATTTAACAGCCACCGAAATATCTTTATATCCGCCCAAATCACTTTCAGTTGCATCAATAATTTCTGTTTTCCAACCCTGTTTTTCGGCGTAACGT
>JBDKLQ010000046.1:0-3189 GCA_039795555.1 Actinomycetota bacterium | reverse complement strand
ATTGACGATTTATTAGCAAGACATCTGCGGCAAAGATTGCAGTCCACGCAGCAATCGGGACGCCAATTGAAATTAAAAAGCCTTGGAACGGGCCGATAAAATCTTTGGCAAACCAAACAATATAAACCGTGCCAAACGTCATTATGAGCGCATCAAAGATGGCAGCTTGATGGCGTTTAACTGGCACCCCAATTGAAACTAACGCAATTCCAGATGAATACAGATCTAAAATCGCCCCGCTGATTAGGCCAAAAATTGCCACTAGTGCAAAAGGCAACAAGAACCAAGTTGGCAAAATTTCAGTTAATGCTCCAATTGGATCGCTCGCAATTGCTTTATGTAACGAATCACTGGTGCCCGAAAGTAATACGCCGTAGATAACTAAAAGAATTGGTACTAGCGAAGCACCAAAAACTGTCCAGCCTACTACTGCCCCGCCATTAACGTTTCGCGGTAAATAGCGCGAATAATCGGCGGCGGAATTTGCCCAACCTAAACCAATTCCAGTCATCGCAAAAACGGTAGCGCCAATAACTGCGGCAAGGGAACCATTAGGAATCGCCGAAACTTTTGCCCAATCAATTGAATTCGCAGTGAGTACTAAATAGAGCGCCGTCATAATGAGCGTTATTAACGCCAACCATTTCTGCAATTTCATTGCAGCGTCAAAACCATAAACTCCACCGATAACTGTTAAAGAAACGGCAATTAAAAACCCGATTGCCATCGCGCTATTTCGATCAATGGTGCCGAGGCGACCAACAATTGTTCCGGTTGCAAGTGTAGCTAGTGAAACTAATACGGTCTCCCAGCCAACGAAAAGTAAATATGAAAGAAAACCCGGCACTCGATTTCCGATGACACCAAATGCAGCTCGACTTAGCGTCATCGTTGGCGCATTAGAGCGCTTGCCAGCTAACGAACTAAAACCAACTAATAGAAACGAAAATACGGTGCCGACAATTGCCGCAATTGTTGCTTGCCAGAATGAAATTCCAAAATCTAAAAAGAAGGCGCCATAAGAAAGAGCAAGGAGGGAAACATTTGCACCACACCAGGGCCAAAAGAGATCGCTCGCTCGACCTTTGCGTTCGCTCTCGGAAATGAAATTTGTACTATTTTGCTCGATTTCAAAAATTGGCATCCGTAAATTTTAATGGTGCCACTTCTAGAAATTCAGTTAGAATTGGCCTGTGAGCACCGATATCACGATTCAAAACCGCGAATTAACGCCATTTGAGCGGTTAGTTTTGGATTTGGTCTGTGAAGGAAAATCAAATGCGGCGATTGCTCGCGATACTGCGCACACTGAAAAAGTAATTGAAAATACGGTTAGTCGATCGGCTAAGGCTTTCAATATCAAATCTGATGGCGACACAAATGTGCGCGTGCTGCTTGCCCTGGCCTATCGCACTCATTACGGCGATAAAGCCTGGGATAAGTTGCATATTCCATGCGAGCATTTTGAAATGGGGCCAGATGGCACCCAAATCTGTACCCGCCATATCTAATAAATCACAATTTGCGTGGGGCTAGCACTCACATTTTCTCTTCTAATCTATTTGAAAAGGTAAAGAATTTAGCTGTCTCAGAACGAGGCCTAGGTTTTAAAAACTAAATAAAAACAAGGAGAGAGAAATGAAAAGACGGACCTTCGACAAGATCATGACCGCGATGGGTCTTGGTTTAACAATTTTCCTATTTGCAACCGCGGCGCTACTTAACTGGGGCGCATCCTTTGCATCACAGAGCGTTACCGATCAATTAACACCACAGAAAATCATGTTCCCAGCGCCAGATAGCGAAGGGCTAAATGCGCTACCTGCACCTGACAAGGCTGCGGTTGAAAAATATGCTGGTCAGCAAGTTACAACTGGTGAACAAGCACGTGTTTACGCAACCAACTACATCGGCGTTCACGTAAAAGGTATTGCTGGTGGCAAAACTTATTCTGAAGTTTCTGGCGAAGCGCTTGGCAAGATGGCCGCTTCAAAAGCCGATCCAACAAATGCAGCGCTTGCAGCAGAAGCTGCGGCACTAATGGGTCAACGCACCACTCTATTTATGGGTGAAACTTTAAAGGGTCTTTTGATGAATGCATATGCCTTCGGAACTTTGGCAACAATTGCCAAAACCGCTGCGGCAGTTGCTCTAATCGGTGGATTGGTATTTCTATTACTAACTCTTGCCGGTTACATGCACTTACGTCGTACTTCCGCGGATGAAACTATCTAGTTTTCACTCTCCGTGAAACCAAACGGCCCGGGAAAATTTCCCCGGGCCGTTTGGTTTTTAATATTTTTTAACGCTCTAACTTTCCGGCAATGAATTCTTCGGTCTTGTCATGCGCTTGCTCATCGGTGTATTGAACCGGTGGCGTCTTCATGAAGTAACTAGATGGCGAAAGAAGTGGTCCGCCAATCTTGCGATCCAGTCCAATCTTTGCGCAGCGAAGTGCATCAATAATTACGCCAGCAGAGTTTGGTGAATCCCAAACTTCCAACTTGTATTCAAGATTTAGTGGCACGTCGCCAAAAGCACGGCCTTCAAGGCGAACATAAGCCCACTTGCGATCGTCCAACCATTGAATGTAATCAGATGGCCCAATGTGAACGTTTTTATCGCCTAAGTCGTAATCCAATTGCGAAGTAACTGAATTGGTCTTGGAAATCTTCTTTGATTCCAACCGATCGCGCTCCAACATGTTCTTGAAGTCCATGTTGCCGCCAACGTTTAATTGGTAGGTGCGATCTAAGTGCACACCGCGATCTTGGAATAGCTTGGCCATAATTCGGTGCGTAATCGTTGCGCCAACTTGTGACTTAATGTCATCGCCGACGATTGGCAATCCGGCCTTGGTGAATTTATCGGCCCACTCTTTGTCGGATGCAATAAATACTGGAAGTGCATTTACGAAAGCGCAGCCCGCGTCAATTGCACATTGGGCATAGAACTTAGCTGCCTCTTCGGAACCCACTGGTAAATAGCAGATCAAAACTTCTACTTTTGCGGCCTTTAATTCGGCTACTACGTCAACTTCTGGCGCAGTCGATTCTTTAACGGTCTGCTTGTAGTACTTACCAAAACCATCAAGCGTCTTGCCGCGAAGCACAGTTACGCCGGACTTTGGCACATCTGCAAATTTGATGGTGTTGTTCTCGCTTGCCCACATAGCATCTACTAAATCTT